>NZ_WNXF01000029.1:0-8446 GCF_010993675.1 Modicisalibacter sp. 'Wilcox' | reverse complement strand
CGCGCTATCGCCGCCGCCAAGGCGAAGCCGACCTATTCGCGTGGAGCGGTGCCGGTCCTGGTGGCGGTCATCGAGGAATGATCTAGGCTGCCGCTGTTCTCCAATTACGGGAGCGTCCCGCACTATCCCTGGCGAGTTTTCGGACTAGTACGCGCACGCGGGGTAAGGGGTGCACGATCCAGTGACCCCCTGCACCGGCCACGGATGAAACGAATGAAACGGCAAATCCCTATGATCTGAGGGATTCAGCCGTCACACCAGCAACCCTGCCCCGAGCCGCTACTTGTGACCCTGGCTCACCTTTGCCAGCGATATGCGAATCTGCATGACGGCTGCAAGGATCGTTGCATCGCCTGAATACCCCCGGCTGGGGGAATTGCGAAAGGGGTTTGCGCAAGTTGCCCAGCCTTCCAGCGGCGCTAAACTGTCGGGCATCCGACAACAAGACCCTACAGCGCCCTACATGCCCGCACTGACCATAGGCCGCATGGCCAAACTCTACGGATTGCACCGCTCGACGCTATACGAGGCTGTCGAGAAAGGCCGCGTCACTGCTGGCTTCAATGGGAAAAATCAGCGTGTCATCGACCTATCCGAGATGATCCGGGTTTATGGCGAGCCGCCAGGGCAAGCCAGACAAAACCCGACAGACCCGACACCTTCGGCAGACACCGACCCGACACCCGACAGCTACCGGGAATTGGTCGAGGAGCTGCGAGCACTGCGTCAGGAAGTGCGAGAGCTGAAGGAGCAGATGCGCCTGCTACCTGCGCCTGAACAATCGACGGCGAAGCCAAGGGGGCAGCTTAGGCCGCTGGGAGCCCCGCCAGAACCGCCAGAAAAGCCGCGTGAGAGGAAAAATCCTTCAACCCCTACCAACCCCCCACCTGAAGGCGGGATCAGCTTTGCAGACATCGAGAAGCGGCTTGCTGAGCGCCTGAGCAGGCAATCGTAAAGCGGTCCTTTGCACGAGTAGTCCAATAATCGTGCATAGACCATGCGTGTTCGTGTCGGGTATATCCAAAAAGTAACGATTGGCAAGACGCTTATAGCTGTTCGGTATTTCACAGCGACCACCCTTTTCGTAACACTATTAAACGAACACCCATAACGAACAAGGGAAGTGGAGGGGAAGCATGAAAGCCGCTCGCATCTATATCCGCGTCAGCACCGCCGAGCAGGACCTGGAGCGCCAACACAAGCTCATCGAGGACGCTAAGGCCAAGGGTTACTACATCGCCGGCACCTACGAGGATAAGGCCAGCGGCACGAAGTCAGACCGCCCAGGGCTACAGCGCATGATTGACGAGCTACAACCTGGCGACGTGGTAATAGCCGAGAAGATCGACCGCATCAGCCGCGCCCCGCTCAAGGAAGCCGAGGCACTGGTGAACGCCATCAAGGACAAAGGGGCGAAGCTATCCATTCCTGGCATGGTGGATCTATCCGACATCGAGGCGGAAGGCATGGCCAAGATCGTGCTGGATGCGATGCAGGACATGCTGCTGAAGATCGCTATGCAGATGGCCCGCGATGACTACGAGACACGCCGCGAGCGTCAGATGCAAGGCATTGCTTTGGCTAAGAAAAAAGGCGTTTACAAGGGTCGCCCACGCGATGAGGAGAAGCGGAAGCAGATTGCCGGATTGCTTGGAAAAGGGGCCGGTATTCGTGAGGTGGCGCGCGCCATGAAGTGCTCGCCATCGACCGTTCAAAAAATCAAAAACGAGATGGCTAAGTCGGGATCAGGAAATAAGTAATCGCCCGCACTTTACATAAGTGATTCGGGCAATAGAATGGATGGATTGAGTGCCCAGGGGCTAAATAGAAGAAGCCCCCGGAGCGGCAAACTCCGAGGGCTTCAATACGTGGGTAACGATAGGCGACCAAACCAGTTTCGTTACCCGATTTTCCTTACAGCTAGGCATGACGGCGCTATGTCCGACATTGTACAACACGAGAGCGCAACGGGCACCACCCCGCGTGACGGGCTTACCACCCGCCACAAGCGCTGCTTGCGTTTGGGCAATGCTAAACGGATTCGAGTCTGCGTCAAGCGATCGGACGACATTCGCTGTCTGCCTGGCTGTCTGACATGGACAGCTAAATGCACGCAATTGATTATTTTGCAACGACTTTACCAGCACGCCCACACTGCGCTAACGACCCTCAGGCAGACAATAGAATTCGCCCCCGAGCCAAGGCTTTAGGGTATCGGCTCATCGAGCCCAACAGCACTGGCAGCCTCCGCTGGCTGGCCTTTGACGTAGATCGTCCAGGGGCGGCTATTGATTGGGAGGATAGGCATGTACCGGCACCGACGATTACTTGTCAGAATCCCGATAACGGCCATGCTCACCTGCTATACGCCTTATCGGCCCCAGTAGCTCGCACAAGCGCCGCAAGGCTCAAGCCGCTGCACTATGCCGAGATGATCGAGCACAGCCTTAGAACGGCTCTCGGGGCCGATAAGGGCTATAGCGGCAATCTAGTCAAGAATCCGGCCCATCCTCATTGGCGTGTGACGGCATGGGCGGACGCTTATTCCCTGGATGACCTGGCCGACAATCTGACGATGGTGCCGCGTTCTCGTCGATCCGCCAACGATGACGAGATAGCTGGACTGGGCCGCAACTGCGAAACCTTCGAGCGACTCCGTCTGCACGCCTACAAGGCCGTCCGTGACTACTGGGGCCCTAATGGAGAGGAACGCTTCCATGCCCATCTGCTGGCTGTCGCTACTGACATGCAGACTGCCTACGTGGAGTCGCTGCCATACAGTGAAGTGAAGGGTATAGCGAAGTCGGTCGGTCGCTGGGTATGGCGTCGCTTTGATCGTGAGAAGTTCCGCCGCATACAGGCGCACAGAGGCAGCAAGAAGGGGAAGGCGCGCCGCGACCTGCTGCTGCCACAGGTTATTGAGATGCACGCTCAGGGGCACTCTAACCGGGTGATCGCGAGCACATTGGGTGTCGATGACAAGACGGTTGGAAATTGGCTCCGCAGTATCCGTGCCTAGCAGGGTGCGGAAAAGCCTTATCAGATAATGCACCGCTAGGTGTTGATTCAGCCCTACGCACTACGATCCACCAACGAAGCAATGGGCCCTACAGAGCAGGTGCAGACATCGACGGCCTCAAGGTGCATCAAATACGCCGCACTGATTCAGGCCATCGAGGCACGCATCAGGGAGGAAACGGGGTACGTCCTGACTCTCGAATCTGAGCCGCTGTGACGAGGGGCTGTGCGAAATAAGGAAATTGGCCACGAACCGCTCAACCATGCGAGTTACAGGGCGATTAGGCTGCCTACCTTTGTGGCTAATACTGAGGTGTTTCCTTCCTCTTTATGTCCTTCCATGTCCTTATGCCTTGTTATTCCCATACGCGGCTCTCATTGCGCCTTTGAACATTAATCCGCGTAGCGCTCCCCCCCCGAACGCTAACCGTCGTCTGCTGGCGGCTTCGATTCATTGCCCTGCTTACAGGTTTGAACAGGTTGGCATTGCATTCGTCATCATCTAACGATAACGTGTCACACGTAACACACCACACACGAAGGCATGATCCAGATGACCGACACCATGTCGCACCTGACAACCCGCGTCCCCAAGCGCCTGATTGCCGACCTGGATGGGCTGGCAAGGCAACGTCGGATGACAACAGGGGACAGCGTGAGCCGTGCCGATCTGGTCCGGGAAGCCCTGGAGAACATGACGAGTGGTAAGTCTGCCCAGGGGGATCTGCTGACCGATGGGGATGACTTCGGTGCCTTGGTGCTGGACATGCTGGAGCGCTTGGCTGACGAGGCTGAACGCCGCCATCTGCTGGATGACAGCACTGGTCAGGACTTCGGGATGGCCATCTGGCCCGCTGCTGAGGGGGATGATCGTCTCGCCCGCCTGAGAGCCTTCACGAGCAAGCTGCACGCTGCATTGCGCGACGTGTAGAAACGAAGTGGCCCCGCGCTGCGCCAACAGCCGGGACCGCGACACATCGGCGACGCTACGGAGGAAGCCGACATGCAATACCCATCTTACCATCTGCCCGCCCTGGACAGGGCAACGCTTGGTCGTCTGGTGGCGATCCTGACGCCCTACCGTGCCGAACGCATCACGCCTGCTGTCATGGGCCTCGCCCTGCAACTCGCTCGTCTGGAGGCCAAACAATGATGACCCCGAATGATCGTTACCAACTCTCCCGAGCCACCCTGAGCGGCTGCGCTGGTGAGATGGAAAGCACCGCCCGTGCGACCCGCGCTATCACTGACCTGCTGCGCCTCGATCATGAGGAAGAATTGGCCCTGAGCCCCCACCACCGCGATGGGCTGCTGACCGCCCTGGATCTGATGGCGGACAGCCTGCTGCGCCGGGCGGCATTCGCCCAGTCCAACCTGCATAACGACTTCGAGAGGCAGGCATGACCCGGCAAGACCAATTCAACATCATCGAAGGCGACCAGAAAGCCATGCAGGAAGCGTCAGTGGTCATCGCTGGCGTTGTCGATCTGCTGGACGGCGAGGCAATCACGGACTTTCACCGGGGCGCATTGCACGAAGCCCTGCGCATGGCTGCCAATCAACTTCAGGACCGCGTAATGTACCTTCAGAACCAGCGTGACAGCGGGGGTGGTAAGTAATGACGACGACCATCTACGCCATCGACCGCCCCTTTGCCGACGGCACCGTCGAAGTCTATGGCGAACCTGACATGGGGTGGTACGAGTGGCGCATCATCGAGCGCGGCGACATCATCCACGACAGCGGCAAGCACGGCACAAGCGGCATGCAGTACGGATCGCCAGCCATCGCCTTGCGGGATGCCCTGAACCACGTCGAGCCGCCTACCCAGGAGCCCGCCCTGGTGACGCCTATCTCGTGGGTTCCCGGACGCGACGCTCTCAGCGAGAACTTGACCCAGGTGAATCGGCTGGCCGATGTGGTGCGCGGCATGGCGACTGCCCTGATAGACGAGACAGCGAACGCCAAGACGCTGCGCAGCGTCATGAACCCCGATCATCCGAATGGTCGCTTGGGAATGGTCTACACAGACACCCGCGTCCAGCATGCCGAGCGCGTGGCCCAGGTACTCAACAAAGCGGCGGATGATCTGCGCGACTTGGCACACATGGAGAACGAGCAATGAGCCGACCAACACACTAATTCGGCACTTCCCGTGTCCCTTCGCCCGGCCATCCCAGCCGGGCTTTTTTGTCTAGCCGTGCTCCCTGATGTACTCGCGTAGCGCTTGGTCGATCCGGCGTTGCCATCCCGGCCCCTGAGCCTTGAAGTGATCCACCACGTCAGGCGACAGCCGCATGGTCGTCTTCACCTTGGTCGGGGCATGTTGTGGGCCACGCTGACCCCGTTGCCGGATGGTGCGCTGGAGATCGGCGGGCAGCACGTCAGACATGGGACGCATCTGCTTAACGTCCTGGTCGGTCAGCTCCCTGACTTCGCCTTCCTTATCCGTCAGTCGCTTGCTCATAGCGCCTTACCTCTCGTGCATTGGCTTTGCGAAAGCTGATGACCCGAATCCCGCCATCGACCGGCGTGAAGCACACCACATGGACACGCTGGCCGATCAGCCCCAGGGCAACGAAGCGCCGCTCGGGGTAGTCATGCCGCGTGTCTTCCGTGTACAGCGCCCCTTCCCAATCGAACCGCTCGACCACCGTGAAGGGCAGCCCCCGCTCGCGTTCGTTACGTGCGCTTTTGTCAGGATCGAAGTCTATTCGCATGGATTTAATTGTATGGACAAAAAGAAGGCATGGATAGTTCGACGTGTGCCGTGTTACTCAATGGGTGGTGCAGACTTACTGTAACGATACCAGCCGATTTATCCCGCTCCAGGCCGCATTCCTGCGCGGCCCTATCCGTTCGATTGAAGTCTACCCTACATAAACGCACAGAATCGGACAAATAAGCATAAAAACAAGCATTCTTATTCCTTTGTGCTATAATGTAATAAGCATAGATCAGTAAGGAATAAGCCCGATGATCGAAGCCGCCATTGAGCTGCTGGAAACGACCGACCTGCCGACTTGGGTGGATGACGCCCCGCTGCGTCGTGAGCTGGAGCGCCTGCGTGAAGACGTGCGTGCCTACCAGATCGCCGCTGGCTACGACATGGCCAAGGCATCGCGCAAGGCCGCCCAGGTGAATGAACGCGCCGACCGCATCCGCGCCTTCATGCGAGGCCACCGGCACAGCACGCTTGAGCGCCGTTATTGGGCTGACATGAGGACACCGGCATGAGCAGTCGCCAAGGGAAACGCAACGTGAAGCCGACCAAGCGTGAAGTCGCTGGCTATTACGCCCTGCTGAAAAGCGCTGCCGAGTCAGGCGACACCGACGCCGCCCGCCATCTAATCGACCTTTTCAATCAAGACCACCACCGCAAGGAAACCGCGCAATGACCCGAGGACTGCAAACCGTACAGGGTGGAGACTTCCACACCATCAACATCACGCGCCCCGACTGGGAACTGTTGCTCGACTATCAGATCGTCGGCGCTCAGGGGCTTGTGCCCGGACAGCGCTCACGCTGGGACATTGGCCGCTACTTCACGCGACCGGCTCACGACCTGTGGACCGCCGCTGTCTCCGAGTATGAGCGCGTTGCCCCGCAGATCGACGCCATCCGCCAGAATCCCGACCTTCACGACGACGGCAAGGCCCGCCGCGCCCTTGAGATCATCCAGCCGGTTATCGACGCTCTGGAAGCCAAGGAAGCGAAGATGAACGCCGAGATCGCCGACCTTGTACAGATGGCCCCGAAGGCGTTGCAGCCCGTCCAGCCCCTGGCCGACAAGGACGTGATGGGCGAGATGCGCGACCAAGAGATCCGCACCTTCCTGCATCGCGCCGGTAGTGGTGAGCGGAGCAAGCTGCTGGGTGAGATGGTGAAGGGTAGCCATCCCGAACTGACCGCCGCCGTCCTGCGTTCCCCGTCCTATCTGGTGACCGGCTTCTCCGAGCTGGAGACTCAGCGGCTTGAGAAGGCAGGCATCGCCGCTGCGCACGCTGACGACATTGAAGCCCTGGACGCCCTGCGGCTCGCCTTCGATGACGCCCGTACCGCCGCCCTGCGTGCCGTGAAGGGGCTGGCTGAAATTCTCGGCCCTCTCCAGCTTCGTCAGGGATCGCCGCTGAGCCGGAAGATCGAACCGGCGTTCAAGAAGAACCCCGACCTCGAAACCTTCCATGAGTGGCTTAAGTCGATTCCCCGCCCGCCCAAGCGTGCCGAGCGCCTGGAATCCGTGAAAGCTGCATCGTGAGGATGATGAATGGCCAAGCGCGATAACAATGGGCGCTTCGTGCCGGGGCAGTCTGGCAATCCGTCAGGCCGCCCCAGTCGCGCCGCTGAGCTGCGCAAGCTGCTGGATGGTGATGCCGAGGACGTGGCCCGGAAAGTGGCTGAGGCAGCCAAGGGCGGCGATCTGCGTGCCGCTGAGCTGGTGTTGGCCCGCTGCGTGCCGGTACACCGCCCAAGCCATGCCCCGACCCCGTTCGACCTGGACAGGGACAAGCCGCTGGCCGATCAGGGCCGTGACGTGTTGGCCGCCATCGCATCCGGTGAGCTGCCGCCCGATACCGGCAAGCACCTGCTAGACGCCCTGACCGCACTGGCCAGAGTGGCCGAGATCGACGAACTACAAGCCCGCATGGCGAAGCTGGAGGAGGAACTGGCCAATGCCCCGCAGTAACGCGACCGCACTGACGAAGCGCCTCGATGCCCTGGAGGGCCACCGTGGCAATACCGTTGTCCGCCAGATAAGTGACCTGATGGATGAGCTGAGCGCCAAGGCAGCGGGTGGTCGCATTGACCACGGCGACAGCGAACTGATGCAGATCCTCGATGGAGGCGATGACGATGCCGCGTAGCAGCCTTGCCGACCTTGAGAAGCGAGTGGCCGCCCTGGAGCATCGCTCGAACGGTGGGCCCCTGCTGATCGCATTCATGCCTCGTGCCGATGACGGCTCACATGCTGGCTATGAGTGCATCCCCGGCAATGGCCTGTCTGAGATCGTGTGGCGTGCTGACGGCGAAAGCGAAGACGGGATGAGAGACAGGGCTAGGGCGACCATACAGCGCCTGAGACGCGAAGGTGGAGCCGCTGGGGCGGTGGCCTACTGCCTTGGCGTGGATGCCCAGGGGGTGAGTCTATGAGCCGCTTGGACATACGCCGCCGCCTGGATCGAGCCGAGACGGTTCTTGGCGCTGAAGACGACCGCCCTGACGCGATCCTGATGCCCATCGTGGACAGTGAGGGCAACACCCTGCCCGCACTGGGCTGGAAGGAAGCCATGTGTTCCGACCCGGTGGAGACCCTGCGGGAGCCGGGAGAGAGCGACGAGGCGCTGGAGGCCCGCGCTATCGCCGCCGCCAAGGCGAAGCCGACCTATTCGCGTGGAGCGGTGCCGGTCCTGGTGGCGGTCATCGAGGA
>NZ_WNXF01000028.1:0-9061 GCF_010993675.1 Modicisalibacter sp. 'Wilcox' | reverse complement strand
ATGGCGATATTCGCTATATTGCCATGCAGTTCAGTAGGTTAGAAGCATTCCTGGGGGCCGGTCTCACGGATTCAGGGTACAGATAAGCTGAGCAGCCTCCTTAGCACATTTAATATCCTGCTCTTCGCTACCGCCAGAGACTCCAATACCGCCAATCACATGACTGTCCCGGACCAAAGGTATACCACCACCAATCACCGTGAAGTCTTCAGACTTGGTCAGCCCTTCGAGAACACGTGATGGTTCGGCGCCGAGCAAAGCTTCCAGTTTTACGGTATCCATGCCCATGCCGGCAGCGGTGATCGCTTTTTTCCGGGCCAGTCCGGAAGACACCAGGAAAGATCCCGCCATTTTTAAGAATGCTATCAGGCGACCAGACGGGTCTACCACGGCAACCGTGGCTTTAATACCGAGCTCTTCAGCCTTACCTACGGCCACTTCCAGCAGGCGCAATGCGGCGGTTTCAGTCAGCATATACCCAAGTTGAACAAGCGGTTTTTGGTTTCCGTCTACCATGATTCTTTCAACCATTCAAAGCCAGAGACTAGCTGTGCAGCATCGTCCATTCCGGTACTGAACATCCCTTGCGGAAACTGCCTGCCTCTCAGAGTGAACGCTGCATACAGCAGGCACATTCTCGGGTCATCCAGGCGGGTGGTTTAGGCCGAGTCATCACCCTCGAAGAACATAACCACGTCTCGCTACTGGCCCGAAGCAGACCTGTTCCCGGGACTGAATTTTTCCAGCGTCATCACAATATACAAATAACCCACGACCTTTTTTGACGTTTCTTCTCCGAAGAAAATCTCGCAGTAATTGCCGGGGCTCAACGCCCCAGTTTCCTGGCCGACTGCCCACCAATACCGAAGTGCTGCTTGGGCATCTCTGTGATGATGATCCGTACGCTTTCCACCGGAGCTCCCAGAGATCGGCAGAGTGCATCGGTGACCTCTCTGATGAGCGCCTCCTTCTGCTCATCAGACCGACCTTCCAGAATGTTGATTTGGGCTACGGGCATAAAAGCTCCTTATTGGAATCGGGCGGATACAGTACCAAGGCCCTGGTACCGTACCGTGATGTTGTCCCCGGGCTCGACAGTGATGGCGGCGGTGATACCACCGGTCATGATGAAGGTGCCCGCGGGGATGTGTTCGCCCCGCTCAGCCAGCAGGTTCGCCAGCATGGCCACGCTGGAGGCGGGGTGGCCCAGGACCGCGGCACCGGCACCCACATCCACAACTTCACCATTCTTCTCGACTACCACTCCCAGGGTTTTCAGGTTCACATCCGCAACGTCGGCCATCTGCCCACCGGTGATAAAGCGGGTGGACGAGGCGTTGTCCGCAACCACGCTCACCAGGTCGAACTTGAAGTTCTCGTAGCGGGAGTCGATGATTTCCACGGCGGGAATCACGAAGTCCGTCGCCGCCAGTACCTGGCCGATATGGCAGCCCGGGCCTTTCAACGGTGCCTTGGTAACAAAGGCAATTTCGGCTTCGATTTTCGGGTGGATCAGTTCTTTGGTGTTGACCACGCCACCATCCGGCACACTGAAATAGTCCGCCAGAAAACCATAGATCGGGGTTTCCACACCCATCTGGGCCATCTTGGCCCAGGAGGTGAGGCCCATTTTCATGCCCACGATCTTGTTGCCCCGCTCTTCCTTGCGACGGCGGATTTCCCACTGCACGTCGTAGGCGTCATCGAAGGTCATGTCCGGATAGTCATTGGTGACCTTGGTGATGTCATGGGCCTGCAGTTCGGCGTTTTCCACGTGTTCGGCCAGTGCCAGCATCTGCTCGCGGCTTAGTGTCTTGCTCATGCCTTCTGCTCCTTCCGTGCCGCCAGCAGGTCCAGCGCCACATCCACAATCATGTCTTCCTGGCCGCCCACCATGCGGCGCTTGCCAAGCTCGACCAGAATGTCCACGGTCTTCAGGCCGTACTTCTGCGCTGCTACTTCAGAGTGACGCAGGAAGCTGGAGTAGACACCGGCATAGCCCAGGGCCAGGGTTTCACGGTCCACTCGAACCGGGCGATCCTGCAGGGGCCTGACAATGTCATCGGCCGCATCCATCAGGGCGTAGACATCGGTGCCATGCTCCCAGCCCATCTTGTCGAAGGCGGCCACACAGACTTCCAGCGGCGCGTTGCCGGCGCCGGCACCCATGCCAGCGAGGGAGGCATCAATGCGATCGCAGCCTTCTTCCACCGCCACGATGGAGTTGGCCACACCGAGGGCAAGGTTGTGGTGCGCGTGCATGCCCGTCTGGGTTTCCGGCTTGAGCACGTCCTTGAGTGCCCGGAAGCGGTCGCGGATGTCGTTCATGTTCATGGCGCCGCCGGAGTCCACCACGTAGATACAGGTCGCACCGTAGCCTTCCATCAGTTTCGCCTGCTCAGCCAGGCCCTGCGGGGTCTGCATGTGGCTCATCATCAAAAAGCCGACGGTGTCCATACCCAGTTTGCGGGCGTGTTCGATATGCTGTTTGGAGACATCCGCCTCGGTGCAGTGGGTGGCCACTCTTACGATTCTCGCGCCGGCCTGATAGGCATTGTCCAGGTCATGGACGGTACCGATACCGGGCAGCAGCAAGGTGGCAATCTTGGAATGGGTGACCACTTCTGCCACCGCTTCGATCCACTCCAGGTCGGTGTGGGCGCCGAAGCCGTAGTTGAAGCTGGAGCCCTGCAGGCCGTCACCGTGGGCCACTTCGATGGAATCCACCTTGGCCTTGTCCAGGGCCCGTGCAATGTCCTGAACGTTCTGGATGGAGTACTGGTGACGGATGGCGTGGCTGCCGTCGCGCAGGGTCACGTCGGAGATGTAGAGTTTTTTACCCGATTGCTGTTGAGAGTTAAAGGTCATGGTTCGTTCCTCCTCAGTGGACCAGCGACTCGGCGATGCGCTCAGCGGTACCCAGCGCGGCGGATGTCATGATGTCCAGGTTGCCGGCGTAGGCAGGAAGGTAGTGGGCGGCGCCTTCGATTTCCAGGAATATCGATGTCTTCAGGCCGGTGAAGCGGCCCAGGCCCGGGACGTTCATGGGTTCGGAGTCGGGAATCCGGTCAAACTGTACTTTCTGCTTCAGGCGGTACCCGGGGACATAGCGGTTGACTGCGGCGACCATCTCCTCCACAGACGCCTCAATCTCCGCCTCATTGGCAGCATCGGACAGCACGTAGACGGTGTCCCGCATCAATAGTGGTGGCTCGGCCGGATTGAGAACGATGATGGCCTTGCCCTTCTGGGCGCCGCCCACCACTTCGATAGCCTTGGAGGTGGTTTCGGTGAACTCGTCGATGTTGGCACGGGTGCCGGGGCCGGCGGATTTACTGGAAATCGAGGCAACAATCTCCGCGTAGTGGGCCTTGGCGATACGAGACACCGCAGCGACCATGGGAATAGTGGCCTGGCCGCCGCAGGTGACCATATTGACGTTGCCTTCAGCCAGATGCTGTTCCAGGTTGACTACCGGCACACAGTAGGGCCCGATGGCCGCCGGGGTCAGGTCCACCACCCGGATCGACGGCTTGTGTTCACGGAGTAGCCTGTCATTGTGGATATGAGCACCGGCGGAGGTGGCATCGAAGACGATGTCGATGTCGGTGAACTCCGGCATTTTCACCAGGCCGTCCACGCCTTCGGCGGTGGTGGCCACGCCCATGCGCTGGGCGCGGGCCAGGCCGTCCGATTCCGGATCGATGCCGACCATCACACCCATCTCGATGTGCTGGCCATTGCGCAGGATCTTGATCATCAGGTCGGTGCCGATGTTGCCCGAGCCGATGATCGCGGCTTTGATTTTGTTGCTCATGATGTTGTCCTCATTAATCCCGATCAGGCGAAGCGCACGGAGGTGCTGCCGATGCCACCGATATCCACGCGCATGTAATCACCGGCCTTGACCGGCTCCAGCGGAACCAGAGAGCCGGACAGGATGACTTCGCCGGCTTTAAGGGTGATTCCGAACTCACCCAGGGTATTGGCCAGCCAGGTCACGCAGTTCACCGGGGAGCCCAATGCTGCGGCACCCGCGCCGGCGCTGATCACACTGCCGTTCTTTTCCACCACCATGCCGCAGGTCACCAGATCCACTTTGCGGGGAGACACCGCCTGGTCACCCAGCACAAACAGGCCACAGGAGGCGTTGTCGGCAACCGTGTCCTGAATAGCGATCTTCCAGTCCTGTATGCGGGAATCGACAATCTCGAAGCAGGGCATGACACATTCGGTAGCGGCCAGTACATCCGCATTGGTGATGCCCGGACCGGCCAGGTCTTTTTTCAGGATGAAGGCAATCTCGCCTTCGGCGCGAGGCGCAATCAGTCGGTCACTGATGGGCATGACCTCACCACTGTTGAACACCATGTCGTCGGTCAGGTACCCGAAATCCGGCTGGTGAACGTTGAGCATGTTCTGAACCGCCTTGCTGGTGACGCCGATCTTCTTGCCGATGATCGAGGCGCCATCCGCCAAACGGCGTTCCAGCATGCGCAGGGAAATGTGGTAGGCGTCGTTAATGGTGATATCGTCGCCGCGGCTGGTCAGCGGGGAAACGGCTTCCCGGCTGAGCATGGCCTGATAGAGCTCATCACCCAGCGCCTGAATACGTGACTGTTCCATCAGTGCTCTCCCCCAGCCACTTGGTCGGCTTCCGTAAGAAAATCATCCACCATCCGGGCAAACCGGCTGGGATGCTCGATCTGGGTCCAGTGGCCACAGCGGCCAAAAACGTGCAGCTGTGAACGGTCGATGAGTTCTGCCAGTTTGTATGACACTTCCAGGGGAATGACTTCATCCTCACGACCATGGAGAATCAGGGTTTCGTGCGGCAGTGCCCGGATGTCTTCTTCCGGGCTGGCCAGGCTGTCTACCCAACGCTGGCGCGGGGCCGGAAACATGGCCGCGAACGACTCCTGGAAACCGGGGCGGATGCTGGCATGATAACGCATCTCCGCCAGTTCGTCAGTGAGCAGGCCCTTGTTGAAGGCAAACACGTCCATCAGCCGGCGCATGTTTTCGAGCGAAGGCTCGTAACCCCAGACTTCATCCAGCCCTTTGGTGATTGGAAAACTGACACCCACCGAGCCCATCAGCACCAGACGACGAATGCGCTCCGGGTACTCGATAGCCAGCGCCAGAGCCAAGCCGCCACCGAAGGAGTTGCCCACCAGATCCACCTGTTGCAGGTCCAACGCATCCATAACACCGATGGCGTGGGCCACCCAGCGCTTGCGGTTGTAGGTGTTGTCTTCCGGGCGTTCGGTGTAACCGAAGCCGAGCATGTCCGGCGCCACCACACGGCGGTTCTTCGCCAGCTCCGGAATCACCAGGCGCCAGTTGGCCCAGGCGGTGACGCCGGGGCCGGAGCCGTGGATCATCATGACCGGGACATCACTCTTAGCATTGTCGGCACCATGGTCATGCACGTTGGTGCGGTAGCCGGCGGCGGTTATCTCGCGCCCGATTTCCGGGCTGTTCTGAGGTGCAGTCATGGTCGGCTCACAATTTTACGCAGATGTTTTTCATTTCGGTGTAGAACTCCAAGGAGTGCACACCACCTTCGCGGCCAATACCGGACTGCTTGCTACCACCAAAGGGTGTGCGCAGATCCCGCAGGAACCAGCTGTTGACCCAGATAATGCCGGCCTCAATCTGGCCCGCTACCCGGTGGGCGCGAGTGATGTTTTCACTCCAGATGGCCGAGGCCAAGCCGTAAGGAAGACTGTTGGCCAGCTCAATGGCCTCTTCCTCGCTGTCGAACGGGCAAAGATGGACACAGGGGCCGAAGATTTCATCGGTAATCACCGCGGAATCTTCCGCCAAACCGGTCCAGATGGTGGGCTGAACCCAGGCACCACCAGCCAGCTCTTCCGGCATGTCAGGGACACCACCACCGGTCACAACAGTGGCACCGTCATCCACGGCTTTCTGATAGTAGGAAAGGACTTTCTCGCGGTGTTTGAGACTAACCAGCGGCCCCAGGTTGGCTTCGGCATCGTCCGGCGTACCGATCTTCAGGCCTTCCGCGGCTTCTTTCAGCCGGACCACGAACTCGTCGAAGATGGAACGCTCAACGTAAACCCGCTCGGTCCCCAGACATACCTGACCGCAGTTGGCAAAGGCAGAGCGCATGGTGCCTTCGATGGCCTTGTCCATGTCACAGTCGGCAAACACCAGGCCGGCGTTCTTGCCACCCAGCTCCAGGGAGATGTCCCGGATGCCTTTTGCGGCGGCTTTCATGATCACTTCGCCGGTACCGGTTTCGCCGGTAAAGGTGAAGCCGTCTACCAATGGATGTTCGGTCAGGAATGCGCCTGCTGAATCACCGCCGAAACCATGAACGACGTTGTAAACGCCATCCGGTATGCCGGCTTCTTTCATCACCTCACCCAACAAGGCTGTGGTAGTGGGGGTTTCCTCGGAGGGCTTGACCACCACCGTGTTGCCACACGCCAGTGCCGGGCCAACTTTCCAGGTCATCAGCAGCAACGGCAGGTTCCAGGGGCTGATCACGCCAATCACGCCTTTCGGGCGGCGAACAGCGTAGTTCAGCGCGCCCGTACCATCCGGTGTGGGCATTTCAAAGGATTCGGTGGGTACGTTCTTGATCATGTCCGCGAACACCTTGAAGTTCGCCGCGCCCCGGGGAATGTCGATGTGGCTCGCCATGGATTTAGGCTTGCCGGTATCAAGGCATTCCGCTTCCAGGAACTCATCGAACCGGGCGGTGATGCCGTCCGCCACCTTGTGGAGAATCCGGGTGCGCTCCTCCAGGGTCATCCTCCCCCAGGGGCCATTTAACGCTGCGCGGGCCGCCTTCACGGCGGCATCCACCTCTTCCCGGCCGGCTTCGTGAACCTTGCTGATCACCTTGCCGGTTGCCGGGTTCACGTTGTCGAACAGCTTGCCGCTGGCTGAGCCAACATACTGCCCGTTGATGTAGTGTTTGATGTCTTTCATCGCTGCTAAACCCTGTTTCATTCGTTCGGGATCACGTCAGAACCGTCATGAAACGTTCGTTCAGTACACGGTCGTGATAGAAGATGGCCTTGCCAAGCTCTTCCGCTTTCCAGGTGATCGGTTTGTGGTCCGGGTAGAAGTAATCACCGCCACAGAACACTTCATTGCGGTTGCCGGACGGGTCAAAGAAGTAGATGGTCTTGCCATGGGTCAGCCCGTGACGGGTCGGGCCGATATCAATGGAGGTATCGGTCATGGTGATCAGATCCGCCGCCCGCAGCACGTCTTCCCAAGTTTCAAGATGGAAAGAGGCGTGATGAAACTTGCCTGGCTCCTCATGATGGATGAACGCCACGTCGTGCTCCTTCATGGACACCGTCAGGAACTGCGATACCCGAGTGCCTTCCGGATCCAATACTTGCTCAACCAGGTCGAAGCCGAGGACATTGACAAAAATGTCATAAGTCGCAGCCAGCTCCGGGCCGTAGAATAGGCAGTGGTCAAACCGCACGGCTTTCATGCCTCGCAGACCGCGGGGCCAGGCTTCAGGGTTGACGTTATTGATACCCCATTTGCCGGTGTAAAGCTTATCGGCATACAGCTCGAAGGCGTGACCGGAAGGCACCGTGAAGCGAACACGACGACCGCAATCCTTCAACTCCTCTGCCGGCACCTGCTCAACTTCAACGCCGTAATCCACCAGGTCTTTTTCAAGCTGGACCAGGATCTCTTCGTCAAGCACCTTGAAACCCATGAAGTCACAGCCCGGCTCGTCGGCCTCGCGCAGAACCACGGAGAACTTGTCCACTTCAGACCAGGCCTTTAGATAAACACGGCCCTGGTCGTCGCGGTCGGTTTCGATAAGACCCATTAGGTCCGTATAGTGTTTGAGGGCCTCATCCATATCGAGTACGCGGATCTGGACGTGGCCGGGACGCATAACACCTTTTTTCATGACAATCACCTCAACGATGCTGTGTTTGTAGGCCCGGCCGCCGGTTGCGGCAGGCACTCAATGGTCAAGTCAGTCAGGGGGTAGACCCTGCAGGCCAGTACTTCCCCTTTCTCAATGGCTTCGGGCGGAACATGTACTCTGCTCATCTTTCCGCATTCGAACTTACCCTCCAGGATCATGATTTTGCAGAACCCGCAGCCGCCGCCCCGGCAGCCCACGGGCACACATTTGAGTCCCTGCTGTTCCATGGCCTTGAGCACACTCTGGCCTTGCTGGCAGGTAAAGCGATCTCCCGTTGTGCGGTTGAACACCTGAAATCTGGCCATAGCCCATCCTCTGATCAGATTTTAAAACAAGCCAACTCTTCACTTGAGTTTCTCTACGCTCTCATAAATCTCATAAATTTAATAAAAAAAAATTGCACGTCTTGCCTAACAGCCCGTCCTGAGAACGAAGAGGATCGCCTCCATCGCTGCCCGATCCGGCACCCGTCGGCGATGACAGCCCAGTGGGTGCGGCTTCGGCACGTGCACCGGCAGCAGCGGCTCCATCCGCGCCCACAGTTCGTCCGACAACCGCCATCCATCGTCTTTGATCGCTAGTCCCATGACAACCTCTCCCTCTCCATCTCTTTAGGAGGTATGACCCAACCTATTGGAATAGGCCCTTAGAGGGACCCGCGTTCGGCAGCGTAGCCGCTGACTATTTGTTATTCTGCGACAAATACGAGCTCGTCGTGGTCAATCTGAGCCCGTACTCGAGCCCCTGCCTCCACCAACTCCGCGTCCTGCGATAAACGTCCGAACAGCCTGGGCCCCTCGTCCAGTTGCATAACCACCACGTCGTAAGGTGCTGGCAGGTTCTCTCGGTGGCTACGATGGTAGGTCACCCGTGCCCGCACCTCTCCACGGCCATCACTGGGCTCCCAGCGGATGGTGGACTCCAGACAGCGCGGGCACAGACCCGCACCGTAGGGTAAGGCCCGATTGCAGACATCGCAGCGCAGGTACAACAAATGACCCCGGTGCAACCCCTGATAGAAGGGATGATCCTTGACTGGCGAGAGCTATGGTGACTTCTGGTGTATGGGAGGAGGTAGGAAGGGTGGCGTATCCTGTTGATTGATCTCGCCAGATCACA
>NZ_WNXF01000027.1:0-11065 GCF_010993675.1 Modicisalibacter sp. 'Wilcox' | reverse complement strand
AGAGGTGGCGATAGCAGTGAGTCATAGCAACACCGTACCTGATGGGTCACGTGTTGCACTTGGAACTTGAGACCGCCCACCCTCTCGCCACTCCTGCCAACTCAGTTCCGGTGGGACAAGGCTCCGGGCGCCGGCCTGAGCGTCGACGGCTCTGGACAGCACTTCGACCTGGCGTTTCGACGTGATGGGGACTGTGCGCGCTCTGCCACCTTTGGTGCCGCTGGTGATCGATACCTTGCTGTCCCGCTGCGCCTGCCTCAGCGCAATCCTGGCGTCGATCAGCGAGGCCTCTTTGCTGCGCAGACCCAACTCCCGGGCCAGCTCTACCACCGCGGCACCGCGCGGCTGCCCGCGTCTGCACAGACCGTCGGTGACGGTGGAAACAGCATCCCGCTCGATGCCCTGGGGCGCTCCCTGTCGCACGTTCGAACGCTGCTCGATGCCGCAATCCTTCGTCGGGCTGACGCTCTGCCACTGCCCCTGGCTGGCCAGTCGCATGATGGTGTTCACCGCCGACACCAGATTCTGCCCGTAGCTGGCCGACAGCTCGCCGGCCGCGACCCGGGCTGCGATGTCTTGGCCATACGCGGCCAGCAGCAGTGCGGTGACATGCTCCATGCGCCGGACACCTTCGCTCTTGGCGTAGGCGGCGAAGGGCTGCCATCGATTGCCCAGCGCTGCCGCTGTCTCGTAGGAGGCGTCTCCCTCCCTGGCGGCCCGGTTAGCTGCGAAGCCCCCCGCCTTGGCAAGATCCCGCGTCTGCAGACCGAAGTTGTTGGCCATGCTCTTCTCCTGTCCCTAGTGTTTCTGGTTGACCCCATTCCCCCGCTGGTAGCGGTCAGTGATTCGCTGCGTTGAGGCACGCGCAAGCCGTGGGGTGGCCGCTAGTTTCATGCCGGCGGCCAGTCGGCGGTTTGATATTGCGTGGAAGCAACGAGACCCCCATCGGGTGCTATGGCGCGGGGTGCGCGCGCCGGCAGCGCCAAGGCTGCGGGCTCCGGCATAGGGCAATGCCCCGGCCCTTGCGAGGGGCCGCCCGGGATCGTCGTTCCGTTCGTCGTCCTGGTCGGACAGGCGACGAGTTTTGGCGGGTCGTCGGTTTTCGTCCGACGAGTTTCTGGCTGGAGGCCCCATAACCAGCGGGCTACGAGGGTTTATTACCCAAGCGTCTCTGTGCTGCTGGAAAGAGACGATCAGGGCACGGCGGGGTCGCTGCTGGTTTCTATGCGGTGGCGTCGCTCGCCCGGGTGACGGCGATGATGGGCCTGCGAACAGTCCCGGGCAGTCGCGACGTGCGCATTTCCGGCAGACGGGCCGTATCAGATGAGTGGTGGTTAGATTGAGCGCGGGAGAACCGCGGTTCAGGTCGTTGTGCCGGCAGGCAGTCAGGGGGGGAGCCCGAAAGGGGCGATCGAGGAGACGCGAACGTCATGGGTAGTTGCTGTTTTTTAGCGGGGCCAGCTACCTCGGTCGCGCATTGCGACGTTGCGGGATCAGCCTACCACCGCCTCGCCTCTCGCGGAAGCGCGTTCAGTGGTATCGCCGGGCGGGGTGCTCCATCCCATCTTGGGGTGACTCCCCCCAAAATGGAGTAGGTCACCCCATCTTGGAGATGGCGACCCCAAAATGGAGTGACAGGCCGAAACCAGGAGACCGTGATGGCGATCGTCCAGCATGAACGGCTACTGCCGCTGCCGGAGCTCGAAAACAAGGTCGGATTCAAGCGATCGAAGCTCTACAGCCTTATCGGGACGGGAGCGTTCCCGCCGGGGAAAATGATCCAGGGAAAGCGCCTATGGCGTGAGAGCGAAATTGACGCCTGGATTGAGCAGCAGTGGACCCAGGCCGAAAGCCCGGATCCAGAGCCGTCACCGGACCCGCCGGCCCAGCCGGAGCCAACACCACCCCCACCCCTTCCTCCTGAGCCTTCGGAAGACCAGGCCCTGACCACGCGTCAGGTATGCCAGCGATACGGCATCAGCAGGCGCACGCTGTGGCGATGGTTGCGGCAGGGAAAACTCCCGGCGGCGCTGCATATGGGCGGCGAGGGATGGCCGCGCTGGATGCTCTCGGACCTGCTCGACTGGGAGCGGCGGAAGAAGTGACCGGGCCAGGCGCCTGCCCGCGCCTCCCCTCCTGTCTCGGGTTTAGAGACATCTCGGCTGTCTTTGGCCTAGAGACAGTGTCTCTAAACCGGTGATGCTCTTTCGGCACGAGAGGATATGGTCTGCCGAGGCTCTCGGCGGACTTAAATACGCGCGTAATTTACCGTTGACCCGCCGTAAATTTATAGTAATCTACTCCCATGTTACATAAACATGAGGGTAGGTTATGAGCCATGAGGTAGTTTTGACCTTTACGGGTCAGGGTGTGGAAAGGATGGCTATGTACGGCGGTTCGGGGCACTGGACGGCAGCTCCCTACAGCCTGAACAAGGCTTCCTATCTCATTTGCGTGCGGAATCGGCGTCGGGACTATGAGGATTGGGCAGAAAAGGATTTGCCACATGGCCAGGCCTTCCTGCTCGCCAAGGTCACCGGCGTTTCAAAGTCGCCTCGCCAGAGTTCGACCCAGAAGCAGCGCCACATCGTGAATTTCGAGGAATATACCGAGATCAACGTGCCGGACGCGTGGCGCAAGTGTACGAAGGGCCAGATTTTTCCGGTCGCCTACCGGAGCAGAGAGGCGATAGAGACCGCGCTTGGTATCGACTTTGACGATCCCAGCTTCGTCTGGAAGCGGTTGTCGGACCTGAAGCCCGCCCAGGAAGAAGGTCCTGACGAGGCCGCTGAGGAAGACCTCACTTCCCGCCCTATTACCGTAGAGCAGGCCAAGCAGGAGCTTGCCGCTCATTTCGGCGTCAGCACTGAGCAGATCGAGATCCACGTGAATTTTTGATGATGCGATGGCGTTGTTGCGATAAAGCTGGCCAACTCAGTTGGCTGAGACCTTGAGGCCTGGGCGACCAGATAGCCGCCCGGGCCACGTCGCTGCCCTGGATGGGCTGAGGGAAGGCCTGGCGCTATCTGATCCTGATGACTTGGAAGAAGAGCAATGACCACGACCACGATCCACCACGATCGAGAGCGCTTCATGAGCGCCCTGTCCGGGGCACTGGCTGACCCTGAACACGGCGGCGTTATGGCTGCTGTGGACGTGGTGGCAAGCGATGCCCGTCCCGGCGAATTGATGCTGGTCGCGCAGGATGACGTGACCCGTGACTGGTATTCAGACGGGCGCCGCTATACCCGCTATCGAGACGCCCTCATGGCACTGGGTGAAGCTTTGGACGCTATCAATTCCAACCATGCGCCGCTGACCTGGCATTGGGCCCCCTGAAGTAGCAACCCCCGCACTGTCGGTATCAGCCTGCTGGGTTGGATGTGTAGAAAAGGTATACCCAAAGCGCCACATGCGAGCGTCCCCCATATAGCGTATTGGTATTTCTCAAAATTAACTCAAAACAACACACTATTTACCAGTACACTCAAAACACCACGGGGAGGGGGGATGTTCGTTCGAGCGTATCTGAGGGCCTCTACGCACGATCAGGATGCGTCGCGAGCAAACGACCAGCTGGAGGCGTTTGCCGAAGAGCGAGGACAGGTGATCGCCAGTCGCTACGTCGAGAATGCGAGCGGCGCCACGCCCGATCGGCCGGAACTCCGTCGCCTGCTGAGCGAGGCACGGTCCGGTGACGTGCTGCTGGTCGAATCCATCGATCGCCTGAGCCGGTTGCCGGCCGCCGCCTGGAAGCGGCTGCGTTCCGACATCGAGGGCAAGGGGCTGCGCGTGGTTGCCGTGGACCTGCCTACCAGCCACCAGGCCATGACCGCTTCCAGCAGTGACGAGTTCACCGCGCGGATGCTGGATGCCATCAACTCCATGATGCTGGACATGATGGCCGCGATCGCCCGCAAGGACTACGAACAGCGGCGGGAACGCCAGGCGCAGGGGATCGAGCGGGCCAAGCAGGAGGGCCGTTTCAAAGGGCGCCCGGTGGACGCCGAGAAGCACGCGCGGATCGCCGAGCTGCTCGCCCTGGGCTGTAGTGTGCGAAGAACTGCCGAGCTGGCCGGCGCTTCGACATTCACCGTTCAACGGGTCAAGCGTGAGAAAGCTGACGGCTGAGCTTCATGTTCTTCGCTGCCTTTAACCTGCTCGTTTCGTCTCCCAACTGCGGACCAGGCGGCAGGGCAATGGTGGGATGATTGAACGAAAGCTGCTTAATAGGCGCGTTGGTGTGATGATGGAGGGTTTCCCGTGTTCGTATCGATCCTAGAGAGGTACACGGAATGCCTCAGATTGACCGCCTGTTTCCTCCAGATTCCGAAAGCATTCCTTTCCAATCACGGTGCGTGATACCAAGAAAAGGTGAGCCAGAAAATATAGGCGGACCTTTACATCGTGCGGTGGAAAGCCTTCTACAACGCGGGTTGTAGCGAAAATAAGGATGATTCAGTAGCTTGGGTTCGTGTCCGATGATTAACAAAGATTCTTGCTGGTTGATGAGCGCTGATGTTTTTTAATGATGGTTGCTAAGGCGTTCAGAGTGGCTTAAATTAAAGAGGCCGGAGCGCGCCAAACGCTCCGGCCTCTGATCATCGCAGGATGATCTGCTATCAGCTTGTTACAGCAACCCGGCATGCTCGCCAAAAGCATGTCACTGACAGAGGGAGGAACCCTGGCCAGTGAAGCAGCTGTCGCCGCTCCAGCGAGCAAAGGCTTACACCCCCGCTCGCCTTCAGCATACCGCTGTCCACCTGAATCGCAAAGGTGGATCGGTGATAGAACGTTTTGCCGGCTCCGGGCGCCTCCCCGGGAGTCCTCTGTATGCCGACGACAACCCAGCCTCCCGCATCGCGGGTGAGTTTCGATGATCTCCTGACCGAGCCCCAAGCGGCAGAACTGATCGGTGTGACACGCGGCACGCTGCGCGTATCCCGCACGACCGGCCGCCTGATGGGAACCTCTGCCCCGCCATGGCTGAAAGTCGGCCGCGGAGTGCGCTATAGCCGCGCAACTCTGCAGTCCTGGCTTAACGAGGTGGTGGTAGAGCGCCACGCCCCTGTCGCATCCCACGGTTGAGGAGACATGATCATGTCCAGAGTAGCCGCGCGTGAGCGCCGCGAAAACGATACGTCCGCCCGAATCCCTCTCAAGTTGGAGCTCGCCCTGGAGCTACTGCTCCAGGCCGATGATGCCCAGCGCTACATCACCACGCTGGACGCGCTCCAGGCCTACGGTGATACGTGCTGGCACTCGACGGTAGCCGCCCTGCGGGCCAAGGGCGTCGAGTTCCTCCAGGAGCGCTACCAGCACGCCCACCGTCATGGTGGCCACGCCCGCTTCGAGGCCTATCGCCTCTCCCCCGACAGTCGTGAGCAGGCCGAACAACTCCTGCGTTGGTATCAGGCCCTGCCAGGCCAGGGGGTCAGACATGCCGGATAAACGGTCCAGGGGTGGCGACGCCGCCCCGATCGACCTCGTCACCTTGCAAGTGATCGGTCAGGAGATGCGGGCTGCCGTCAGTCTGCTTCTGCGGCTCACCGACTCGATACGGCCCGGCTCGGCCGGCTCCGAGCGATCGGCCATCGATGCGCTGAACTGTAGCTCGGCGCCGATGCTCAAGCTGGCCCAGACCCTGGAAAAGGGGCGTTGTGCGAGAGACTGGTCGCCGCCATCGAGCGCCCTCCCGGCCTGGCAGTTCATGGTCGAGGAGGCCCGTTCGCTCGCCGAAAGTGCGGAACGGGCGCTGGCCTACGGGCTGACGGAAATGGCGACGCACCTGTTCACCATGTCGGCCTCGATCCTGAGCAGAGTCATGCTCGCCCTGGTGGGGCCGCCGCACTGCCAGGCAGAGGCTTGGCAACAGGTCGAAGCGCCCGGCTCTTACCACTGACTGACGCGGAGGTGAGCATGCTCTCGAATCGCGATCACTGCGCCATTCCCCAGATCGACGAGGTCATCAACGACCTCGACGGCTATGCCGACATGCTGGATAGCGTGCTGAGTGAAGTGCGGCGTCCGATCGGGGGCGTGCCCTACCTGCTGACCTGCCGCCTTCTGCAGAGTTGCGAGATCAGTGTGGCTCGGATGGACGAGGCGCGAGAGGGACTGCTGTCCGCCCGCTCCTTCCTCCGTCCGTTACAGAAAACGGGCAGGCGGTATCGCCCTGTCGATCTGCTGCGCTCAGTGCTGGAAGCGATGGAAGAGACGAGCCGACTGGCGAAGCGTCACCAGCTCGACGAGCGCACGCCGCCGGCGAATCTGGAACGCCTGGCTTTGCTGGCCGACTGCGTGTTTCTCGCTGCGCAGGATCTCCAGTTCTTTCTGGAGCCGACGGTGATGTTGTTGGGGCGGCCTCCGCACACGGAGTGACCCAGAAATGCGAAGCCCCCGGACCTCAATGCTTGTGACGGGGCAGATGAGGTCCGAGGGCCAGAACACGCCGGGAGGCGTGATTACGCGATGTCCAGTATACCCCAGGTGTGCCACGAGCACATCCCGAACGCCGCGCCTATCGACGCCGCGAGCCACTTCGCCGATACGCTGCCGGCGCGCCCCCGGTGCGCGAACGACCCGGCCACGGACAACCGCATCCGGATCAGGAGTCGCGCCCTCGGGTATCGACTGATCGAGCCCAACACTGCCGGCATGGTTCGCTGGTTGATGTTCGATGTCGATCGCCCCGGCGCCGTCCTGGACTGGGAGGATCTCCGCGCGCCGGCGCCGACCCTGACGTGCCAGAACCCTGAGAACGGGCATGCCCACCTGTTGTATGCCCTGGCTGTGCCGGTGGCTCGTACCGACGCGGCGCGACTGGCCCCGTTGCGCTATGCCGAGGCCATCGAGCGCAGTCTGAGGCGCACGCTCATGGCTGACAGGGGATATGCCCGCACCCTGGTCAAGAATCCCCTACATCCGCATTGGCGCGTCTCTCAGTGGGCCGATGCGTACACGCTGGGAGACCTCGCCAGCGAACTGACCCTGACGTCATTCCGGGAGGCGGCCAACGATGATGTGGCCGGCCTGGGCCGCAACTGCGACACCTTTGACCGGCTACGCCAGCATGCCTATCGGGTCGTGCGCGACTTCTGGGGACCGGGCGGCGAGACGCGCTTCAGGGCACACCTGATCGATGTGGCCGGCGATATGCAGAGCGCCTTCATCACCCCACTGCCCCACAAGGAGGTGGAGGCCATCGCGAAGAGTGTCGCCCGCTGGACGTGGAAGCGCTTCACTCCGGAGACATTCCGCGACTTCGTCGCGCGCACTCACACGCCCGAGGCGCAGGCCCGACGGGGGACCAAGAAGGGCAAGGCTCGGCGTGACGAGATGATGCCGCGGGTGCTCGATCTGATCGGCCAGGGCAAGTCACAGCGGGAAGTCGCGAGAGCGCTGGGATTGACCCAGCAGACCGTGGGCAATTGGCTGAAGCGAGCCAGGTAGAGCGGGTTGGCAAAAAGCCTATCTCGGCGTGCGCTGCCTTCCGGCTGCCCGGCCCCAACACAACGCCCATAGTGAGTTACGGGGCTTCAGTCCCGCCTGTTGGCCGCCCATAGGGCGCTTCAGCAAGAGACAGGCAGGCCGTAGTGGCATCGTCACCCCTTCCTGACCTGCCATAGGGTTCTTCACCTCTGAGGCTGACACCCCCTAGCGACTCTCTCCGTCTCTGCTGATCAGCCGTAGGGGCTCGTCGGTGATGGCCCTGCGAGAGCCATGAATTTCATCTGCCATGCCACAGAAAATCTGAGCGGACCCCTTATGTAGAGATGGGGGGTGACGGGCAGGCCGGCCCTCTGGATCTCGATCACGCGACACGGAGGGCCCTCATGGCAGCTCGCACGACCACCACCAACCACAATGCCGTCATTCGTGCGGTGAAGCTCGGCCGTCGCCGGCTGGGGGCGAGTGCCGCCCACACCTGGCGAACCATGCCGGTACCACACGCCGATCAGGAGCGGACGCACCTGAACGAGGACTGGCGGCCGGTATCGAGCCCCGATCAGTTGCGCGCCGCGATCCGTGAACGCCTGGCCCTCGCCGACAACGTGACTGCCGACTCGGTGCTGGTGATCGAGTATGTGGTGTCTGGCCCACACGAGGCGTTCGCCGAGCAGGGTGGCCCCGTGGAGTGGCGCGCCTTCTTTCGCGATGCGCTCGCTTTCCTGGAGGCTCGCCACGGCGCCGACAACGTCGTCGGCGTGAATGTCCAGCTCGATGAGCGCACGCCTCACCTGGTGGTCTATGCCGTACCCCTGGTGAATTACCCGGCGACCACGCGCACGCGCAACGTCATCCAGGGGAAGCGCGGCGGCGAATGGATCCGGGGGCCGAAGAATTTCGATGTGCCGGCTCGCACCGCGCTGAGCGCGACGCACTACATGGGCCGCCGTGATCAGCTGCGCGAGCTCCAGACGACGTTCGCCGAGGAGGTGGCCATCCCTCACGGCCTGCGCCGAGGGCTGCGCCACTCAGCGGCAACCCACGTTACCACCAAGGCGTATCACCAGGCGTTGACCCGTGGTCTGGCCGAAAACCTGAGCCTGTCGCCCGACGACCTGGCCCGCCAGGGGCTGCTGTGGAGCCGGGAAAGCCCCGAGGAGCACGCCGCCCGGGTGAGCGACTTCGTGGTCGAGCACTATGCGCCCACGGTGGCCCGGGCTGCGATGGCAGATGCTGAGCGCCGGCGTGCGAATGAAATGGCGGAGACGGCCCGACGCACGGAGTCCGCCTTGGACGAGGAACGCCAAGCCCATCAGCAAACCCAGAGGCGTCTGAAGCAACTGGTGGGTGGCCTGTCAGCGGAGGAACTTGCTCAGATTGAGCAGTTTGCCTCGCGGTGTCGCCGGCAACGCCGCGAGGCGGAGGAAGCCCGCAAGCGGGAGGCGCAGCGGCGGCGGGAGGACGAGCGCGCGGAACAGCAGCGCTTCGAGGACGAGTGGGCTGCCCGGCTGCGTCGCTTGACCCCGGAGGCTCTGGCCCGGCTGGAGAGCAGCGAGCGCGTGGCGGCCTGGCGTCTGGCTCTGAACCGTGATGATCTGGAAGCCGCCCAGGAACGCTGGGTGGAGAGCGGGTTATTCGAGGTGAATGGCACCCTGACGGCGCAGGGCCGCGCCCAGGTCGAGGGAGCAGCATCCGACGCACCGGCGACCGGTACCGGACATGAATCAGGCAGAGAGCGAATCAGAGCGGGCATGCCATCGCGCTCACCGTTCGAGCGCTGATACTCCGTGTGTTCGAGATCCGATTCCCTCTGGGTGACAAAAAGCCTATATCAGATAAGGCACTCGTAGAGTGGGCTTTGGAAATGGAAGGGGATTGGGACTTTATAGGGTCGAAAGCTCATCGCGCATCGGTCGAAGTAACCGAATCGTGACGTATGAGAGTCGATTGGTCTCACAGCATGGCCTGTTCCAAGCACGGTATCTGTGAATGCTGTAAGCTGGTTAGGCGAAGCGCGCCACACCGCGCGGAGCAGACGGGCCGGATAGGCGGCCTGAAAATAAGACAACCCCCGGAACCTCGTAGCTGTGGCAGGCGGAGGAGGTTACCGGGGGCCAGAGACAAGCGCCTCGGAGGCGCGTTTGCCGTATGGCCAGTATAGCGACAGAAGAAGACGCGCGCATCCTCAAGCCGCGCCAATTGGAGCTGATCACCGAACCATTTGCTTACCACGGCACCGACTGGGGTTTCTTCTCGGTGGTCACCAAGCACCCTGACAAGGGCGCTCGGCAGAGTTCCTACCCGCTTTCCCAGCTACCGGATGTGCTTGGCGTCCTGCCTCGCGACCGCGACACCTACATCAGTCAGGCCGAGTTCAGACGGCCAAACCGCCGTGTGATCAACCTTGCCCGGGTAGGCCTGATGTTCGTGGATATCGATCCCGGGCCGGCTGCTCACCTGGATGGTGACCAGTGGGCAATGCGCTGCCTCATGGCGTGCCGCGATGAAGGTATCCCTGCCCCCAGCCTGATCGTCTACAGTGGCCGCGGTGTTCATCTCAAGTGGCTGCTGGACCGGCCGGTACCGAGAGCCGCCCTGCCCCGCTGGAACCATGCGCAGAAGTGCCTGGTGGGACGCCTGGCGCATATCGGCGCCGATGCCGGCGCCAGGGATGCCTCTCGGGTGTTGCGCCTGACTGGCACGATCAACACCAAGGTCAATCGGGTGTGCCAGATCGTGTGGGAGGACCGCGATCCGCGAGATGGCGAATTGCTGCGTCACAGCTTCGATACGCTCTTCGAGGAGCTGGTGGAAGTCCCGCGCCACGAATACGAGGCTCAGCTCGCTGCAGAACGCCAGGAGCGCGAAGACCGCCGGCGCCGCCGGGCCTCGATGACCCTGATCAAGGGCGGCCGCTACGGATTGCGCTGCCTGGGGGATCGTCAGCTTGCCTGGGACCGACTGGAAGACCTCCGTAAGCTAGCCCAGCTGCGCGCGTCCAGCATCGAGGGCCAGCGGATGCTGTTTCTGCACTGGTCGCTCAACTTCCTGGCCCTGGCCCAGCCCATCAAGGCGAATCACCTTCACTACGAAGCCCGCGTGCTGGCCAAGGAGATCGCGCCGGGATGGAGCTACCAGGAGGCCGAGCTCGGCACTGTGTTCTCGAAGGCCAAGGCCTACGCGGCCGGCGAGCGGATCGAGTTCAATGGCCGGCAGTACCCGCCCCTCTACACGCCCCGCAACGACACGCTGATCCGCGCCTTCGACATCACCGAGGAAGAGCAGCGTCAGCTGAAGACCGTCATCAGCAAGGAAGAGGCACGCCGCCGTGACGCCGAGAGGAAGCGCAAGAGCCGCCTGGCCGCCGGCGCCGTGGAGCGTAGCGCCTACCTCGACACCATGTCGTCCCAGACGGAGCAGCGCCGCGAGACCGCCCTCAAGCTTCGCGCGCAAGGCCTCTCCCAGCGGGCGATCGCCAAGGAGATGGGTATCACCCAGCCGCGTGTGGCCCAGCTACTGAAAGGCCAGAAGAAGTGATAAGCCCGCCTCATTCACGAGGGTGCTGATTGAGCGGTCTGAAGGTACTGACTGGTGGCATCGCTTATCAGGATCGGCT
>NZ_WNXF01000026.1:0-11115 GCF_010993675.1 Modicisalibacter sp. 'Wilcox' | reverse complement strand
AGCCGATCCTGATAAGCGATGCCACCAGTCAGTACCTTCAGACCGCTCAATCAGCACCCTCGTGAATGAGGCGGGCTGATGGGTCACGTGTTGCACTTGGTCATTGAGACCGCCCTTCTTCAGCGAGACAGGTTTCTCTGGTTGCCATTCCCGTGCGTCAGACCGTCCCGCCAGACATGCTGTTAGAAACCCCGGCTCCCGCCGGCTCACGCATAGCCTCCCTCGGCAATGTGGGAAAGATAGGTTCGGACATCATCGGCCCGGCCTCGGCGGACCAGCTCCTCCGCCGTCAGGTCACCCAGCGGCGCGAGCGGGTAGGTGCGATACCAGAGCCAGGCGCCACTGAGCGATCCCGCCCACGGCTTGATATGCTGGAGGATCTCCACGACCTGGCGCAACCGCTGCTGTGTCGAGGCCGCGCGGAGGCGGTCGCTACGGCTGAGGGCGCTGCGATTCAGAAGGTCAACTCCAGATTAACGAAATGGAGAGTCCGGCCAATTGTCTCCCAAATTATCCGAAATACCGACTGTGGGTATTTTGCAGATTCAACCTGCTTACTCTCCCAGCGCCTTCAGCAGCGCATCCCGGGCGTCCAGGTAGAACTGGATGTCCACCTTGGTGGCCATCTCGTCGGAGAGGTCGAACAGCAGCTTGCGGCAGGTGACTGGCATCAGGATCGCCGTGGCGCCTTTCTCCACGGCAATTTCCACCATGGTGACCGGGTTGTGAATCGGCTCGATGGAGCCGCCGAGGTTGATCTCACCCACCACGATCAGGCCGCCACGCAGGCTGCGCTTGAGTAAGGATGAGCTCATGGCGATCAGCGCGGCGACCCCCAACTTGGTGCCAGACTTAGCGGCATCGAAGGCGCGCAGCTGAATGGTGAACTCGTGCTGACGCGGATCCTTGTCGCCGACTAGCTGCCCGGCGCGCGTGTAGAGGTTCTGCTCGGCGTAGCCGATGCTCTCACGGAAGGCCGGGGGCACCGGCTTGTTGAGGATCTTCACCCCCGAGCCGGGGCCTTCGTTGACCTCGATGCGGAACAGACCCGGGTGCTCCTCCTGGCCGTTGCTGGCCTGGCCGCCAGGGCTGATGGTCCAGACCTGGCCGGGCTCTAGGGGATCGTTACCAATACTGTTGTCGCTCTGCAGCTCCGGAGTCGCGACGAACTTCTCCACGCCGTCTTCGCCCATGGTGTAGCTGAAGTGAGTGTTGCGGAACTCCGCGGCACCGATGCGCTTCTGCTGCTCCTTGACCCGCCGGCGCGCCTCCATGCCGATATGAACCGCCCACTCCAAATCGTCGTCGCTGGGCGTGAGGTCATCGCCGGGGTAGAGCAGCTTCAGCAGGCCGCTGGCGGTCTTGTTGACGGCGTTGGTGTCGCGACCGGAGAGGGCGCCGCCGAAGAAGACGCGCCCCTGCCACTGTGAAACGCGGCTCTGGCTGCGCAGCTGGCTCCAGCACTCCGAGAGAAAATCGCTGACTAGGCCGAAGTGATCGGTGAGCAGCTCCTTGCTGACCTTGGGCACGTCCCACCCGGGCAGGAAGGCGTGGATGCGATCCATGAAGGCGGTATCGTGGCGCATCTCCTCGGGCAGAGGGCCGAACAGGTGGCCGATGCGCTGCTGGTATTCCACGTCCACATCGAAGTTGCCCACCAGCACGATGGAGCCGTCGGCGCGGATGCTCTCCTTGCCGCGGGAGAACTCGCCGCTCTCCATATACCCCTTCATGATGTTGACGCCGTCCTTGTTGTCGAACGAGATGCCGGAGACCTCGTCGAAGCAGACCACGTCGTATTGGCACACCAGGCCGCGCTGGCCGTTGGCGTTGTTGACGAACATCTTGGCCACGGTGGCCTTGCCGCCGGAGATCAGGTGGGCGTAGGGCGAGACTTGCTGGAACAGGTGGCTTTTGCCGGTGCCGCGGGGGCCGAGCTCGACGACGTTATAGTTGCGCTCCACGAAGGGCACCATGCGCAGCAGCATGGCGTCCTTCTGGCGTTCGGTAAGGCCCGCCGGCTCGATGCCGGTGGAGCGCAGCAGGAAGGCTTTCCACTCCTCGGTGGTGAAGTGCTGTCGAGCCTGGGCCAGCTCGTCGAGCACGTCGCGCTTGGAGAGTTGGATCTCGCGCAGGGCGCGGATGCCGAAGGGGCGCCCGCCCTGTTCCTGGGCGATGCTGGCGTCGTATTCCAGGGTCAGCTCGGCGTAGAAGCCGCCGGTGAGCATGCGCTCGTGCTCGCTGACTAGATCATCCGGGATCCGCACGTCGTTCAGGCGCAGGCTGGGCAGGCTGGCCATGTAGGTGTCGTTCTTGGTATCCAGACGCGCCTGGATCAGGTCGATGATCTTGATCTCGCCCTTCTCGCGGGCGCGGGCCTTGAACAGCTCCTCCTCACCGGCCTTGATGGTGCGCGACTTGAGCTGCCGCTGCACCACCTCCAGACCCTCCTCGATCTCCTCTGGATCGGTGCTGGCACAGTAGCGCCCAAGCAGGAACTCCACCACGTAGGTGGGTACCGGGAACTGGCGGGCGAAGGTGCGCACCAGATCCTTGCGCACCAGGTAGCCATCCAGCAGCTCAGCCGCCTTGCGATCCAGATCATCGAGTTCCATGACGTCTCCCTGTGTCAGTCATTAAGGGCTATGCACTGCCGCCGATGGTGGCGGAGCGCTGAGCGATCACCTGGCCCTTGTCATCCAGCACCACGGCGTAGGCGGTATCGCCTTCTAGGTCGTCATCTTCGACCACCACCGAGGCCTTGCCGCCGGCCTTGAACGGCTTGGGCGAGAGCACCAGGCTGCTGGTCGGGTCGCCGGCATGGCGACGCACATCCAGGGTCAGCCCCTCGCTGTCGCTTTCCACCACCAGGGTACAGCGCAGTCCCTTCCACACCAGGCCATCGATCAGCACCGAGGGCTTGGGGCCGGCGCTGCCGGTGACCACCAGCTCCGGCGTCAGACACTCCTGCAGGCTGAGACCGCCATGGGTGTAGGTCTCACCCGCCTTGAAGCAGTGAATGCTCTCCGCCAGGGCGAAGTGTACCTGTTCGTTCCAGTACCAGGGGAAGCGTGCTGCGTCTGTATGGGCTCCCGGCTTGAGCGCGGCACAGCGCCCCCACTTGGTCTCCACTAGGCTGGCCGGCAGCTCGGTCTTGGGTAGCTCTCCTGGCAAAAGCAGCCAGCCGTGATCGGTCACCACGCGGACCTGCGACCAGCCCTGGGCCAACAGCGCTTGGATGCGCTCTGCAACCTCGGCAAGCATGTCATCCACATGCTGGGCCAGCTTCCAGCCGCGCTCATGACCAGCGTGATCGATATCGCCGAACTCGCACCAGGCCGGCTTGGAGGTATCCAGGGTCTCCTTGTGCAGTTGTTCCACCTGGCGGCGCTCCAGCACCTGCCAGCCATTCTCGCGCAGCAGCTTCTGGAACAGATGTCGGGTGATGGGCGTGAACTGGTAGCCGTCAGGCTCCTCGTGGATGCCATCGCTGCCGAGGATCGGCGCCACCGCGTACTTGCCGGTGCCGGTCACGCTGGGCAGCGCCGCCCAGGTACTGTGCTCGGTGACATCCAGCCCCTGGGCGACAAGGCGCTGAGTCAGGCGCTTGCCACAGTCCAGGCGCAGGCCATCCACGAACAGCACGCACTCGCCTAGCTGAGTATGGGGGGATGCCTCGCCGCGCTTCAGGCCATCGACACCCGGTTGCCACACCTTCTGGAGGTGGCGGGCCGCCTCGTCGGCCCAGCGCAGATACACCGTACGGGCCGCGGTAAAGACTGCCTCCTGCTCGCGCTGGCCGGTGATCTCCTCCAGCGCCCTGAGCAGGGCATCATCGGCCTTCCAGCCTTCGCTGAGATACGCCTGGCGCATATCCTCGGCGTGCCCACCCGCCAGGCTGCGTCGCGTCACCCTGGCCAGCTCGGCAAGCGGTGCCAGGGCCATGGTCAGCGGGCTTTCGCCCAGCTCCGCCCACACCCAATCGCGGCGCACACCATGTTCGCTCTCCAGTGTTTCCAGTCGTTCGCGGGCTTCATGGGCCGGCAGGCTGCCGAGTGCGCACAGGTCGTGATAGAGCCGCTCCTCCTCCTGACGGTTAAGCTGCGGCCATACAGCCATGTCGTCAGGCTCGGGAAACAGGCCGAGATCCGGTGGCGTAAGCTGAGCCAGGTGTTCGATGAGCTCCGGATAGCGGTTCGGGGCCTCCGTAAATCGCGCCCAGACCGTTTTCCAGTTGCCCTGGCGCTGGGTGAAGCGCTCCAGGGCATCCAGCACGCTCTGTTTCTCAGGGTTTATGCCGTAGCGGGAGTTACATACCTGACAGAAGGCCTGCCACTCATGGTCAGGCCGGCTAGCTTTCATTGCTTCGGGCTGGTTGAGCCAGTCCAGCAGGTCGCGCACCGGGTCGCCGCCGGTGAGCAGGGTATTGAAGGCCTCGGCGTCGAGGTGACGGTCTTGCAAGTCCGCGAGCGGCTCTCGGAGCAATCGAGGCAGGGCGGCCAGCAGTGCCTGGCGTGTGGCAGCGTCACCGGCCACGGCCAGGCCCAGCCCACCCTGCTGTGAGGAGAGGAACGCCCGCGGCGTCCAGTCCTTGGCGTTGACCTGGGACCAGAGCGTGCCGCGGTACTGCAGCTCTGCCAGGGGCTTCAGGGCTTCCGGGCACTCGCTGACGGCACGTAGATCCTGGCGTCCTACGCTGGGCAGGTAAAGGATAGGAGGTGTCTCATCGTCCAGCTTGATGCCTTCCACGGTGCCGGCGATGGCACAGCGTAGCCAGATCGCCGGGCCGCGGCGCTGCTCGGGGGCGTAGTCGCCCAGCACCAGAAGCTCCGGCAGCTCGGCCTGGATCTGCGTGATCACCGGCTCCCATAGCCGCTCGCGGTCCGGCCACAAGATGCAGGTAGGAGCCGCCTGTACATCTGGGTTGTAGGCGGCGGCGCTGCGGATGGCTCTAACGAGCTGTTCCATGATAGCCATGAGATGGCGTATCTCCTCACTGCAAATGGCTTTAAGCGCAATAGCTTACCGGAAATCAGCGGCTCACCCGGAAGCTGCCAAGGCCTTTTCCGCGCTGTTCGGATAGACACCGGCATTTCGGATCCCCAGCGCGCCTCCCGCAGTAACTGCAGGGCGCGTAGGAGGCCCTTTCATCCCGTTGCAGGTCGGTAAGTTCATTGGCTCGATGGAAGTGCCCGCCTGGCCGGCCCATCTCCTTCTGCATCAATGCCTCGCCGGGTACCAGTGAGATGTCCTCCTGCCTAGCTACATTGGGTCGCAGCAGGATACCGCCTACCGGCTGATCGCTCTGACTGCTGCGACCCTCAGGCTTTTTTGATGCTCCCTCGGCGCCACCGGTCTGTTCTTGGGGTCCATTCATCGAACGGCCTGTGATGCCCTGCATGATGTCCAGGCCGAATTCCAGCTCGTGAATGGGCCGGTAGTCGCTGTCACCCTTGATGGCCGACTTCGCCGTGGCGTGTAGGATCAGGTTATCGTCTACCTCCAGGTCGAGCATGATCCGCTCGAAGAGCTTGGCCATCGTAGGCTCAACCTTGACGTTTAGTGACGCCAGGGGCTGGCGAGAGTCGTTTGGCTGCACCTGGCGCCCATGGCGGGTGGGGGCGAGCAGGCTGACCTTGCCGACGCCGTCTCGCGGATCGGTGCAATAGAGCGTCAACCTCTCAGCCTCGCTGACATCCCCGGCAGTCGGCATCTCGTAGCCTGCACCAATGACCGGGAAGTAGGCGTTACGTGCCACATGGACCTCGATGTTCTTGGCCAGGCGCAGGCGGGCACGGTCATGGGCGATCCATGCGGCTCCCTCCGAGATGATGGAGAAGCCACGATCGGAGATCTCCACCCGCGTGGCACCAAACATCTCATAGAGGCCGGACTTGACCGCCGGCATGTTGACGATGCCGCCGGTAGCCAGGCAGAGCGAGATATCCGAGGTGGTCAGGTCGGCAGCCTCGATCAGGGTCTTAGCGCGCCTAATTCCCTGACGGACCTTCTGGCCGATAATCTCCTCAAGCTCGCTACGAGTCAGCAGAACATCGATATTTGGATCTCGATGCTCATTACGGAAATAGTCATGAATGAATATTGGTTCTTGCTCACGAGTCGAGAGTTTGATCTTAGCCTCTTCGGCACGAGCCAGCAGTCGAAGCCTGGCATCCGAGTTGACGTCTGCCTCCTCGGCGCCGAGCCCTGCCGCTTCGACGGCGCGCTTCTCGACCTCACGGCGAATCGCCTCATCCATCACATCGCCACCCAGGTCGTCAGTACCATCATTACGAACTTGCACGAGCATGCCGTTCTGCACCTGGCACAAGGTCAGGTCGAGGGTGCCGCCGCCCCAGTCGACTACCAGTAGGTATTGCCCTTCCAGGCGGCGAATCTCGCTTTCCGGGTCTTCCTTGGTGCGCAGGTAGCCGTAGAGTGCTGCCATGGGCTCATGGACGAACTGCTCGATAACCAGGCCGGCCTGATGGAAGGCCTCGCGAAGCTCGCGGCGCTGCCTGCCGTCCATATCGACGGGAATCGTGACGACGGCCCGGCCGATACCCTGGCCATGCTGGTAGCGCGGGTCTTTCTCGGTGCTCGACACCACGTGCTTGACGACATCCGCCACCATATCGCGGGGACGCCGCGGGATGCCGTCGACGTGAACATATTCCCGGTTCAGGAGCATCTTGGGTGAGCGCACCACGTTGCCGATCACGCCAATCTCGTGGGTCATGAGGCGCTTCTTGGCCTCGCTGCCGCAGATAACACTATCGCCCTCGTAGCAAACTACCGAGGGATAGGGTTCATTGTCTGTTCCTTGGCCCAATACGATTGCTTTACCGCCGACTACTTGGGTAATCAGGCTGTTGGTGGTGCCGAAGTCGAAGCCGAAGACTTCCATATCACTCTCCTTCTGTTCTATGTAGAACCTTCTTAATATTGTCGAGAGCATCTTCAACGTAGTGGGAAACGATGTGCAGCTTGGGAGGGTCAAGCCTAAGTGCAATCAGCGCTTCCTCCAGGCGTGGTACCTCGTTCTTCAGCGCCTTGGTGACCTGGGCGCGCAGTCGGTGCTTGTCATCTTCCAGATGTACGCTGGTGGTCTGCGCGCTCTCCTTCTCTTGGTGTAGCGCCTGCTCAAGCTCTTCGACCCTGGCCATCAGGGCGTCATGCTCGTGACGTAGGCTTGTATGTTCCTGGTGTATCTGGTCACGCTCGGCGGTGAGGCGCTTGACGTCTCTCTCCAGTCGTTCCAGGTCGCTGGCCTGGCGGATCTTGGTATTCTCGATCTGGCGCGACAGCCAGCCCAGCGGGGAGAAGTCGGCACTCGCCTGGGTATAGGCCGACTTCAGTAGCGCCTCCCTGGCCTGGGTAGGGTAGTGTGTGCTAGTGGTGAAAACGCCCTCTGCTCTCAGGAAGCGCAGGATCTCTTCTTCTCCGGCCCACCCCTGGTTGGCCTGCCAGATCAGGCTCAGGAACAGCAGGTTGCGTAGCTTGGTCAGACGCTCCTTCTTCTCCTTGGCCGGCACCTTCTTATTGCCTTCCACCTGCTGCACTCGGCTGACATAGCGCCTGAAGAGCTCCTTGGCGGGCTTGCGGTCCTCGTCGCTGAGCGGGAGCCAGTCATCCACAGGTTCCATGGCGAGATCGAAAGTTTCCCGGCCAGCGTCGATGGCGAACTTCAGCAGCAGATCCCTGATGGTGTGGTTGCTGTAGATCTCAAAAGCGGCGAAGGCCAGGTTGACGGTACGGGCAAGCGCGGCGTCTTCACGCTGGGCGAGGTCGAGAAGCTCCGAACGCTGGGCGGCTGAGAGCGTGCGCTCCTCCAGCTTTCTCAGCGCCGGCTCGGTGATCCTCTTCGGTGTACCCGAGGAGGCATAGAAACGCTTGATAATATCGGAGACGCATGTAATGTTCTTGCTGCTCTTCGACTGAGTGGAAGTATCCGACTTCTTATCCAGTTCCTGGGTGGACCTGGTACCTGACTCGCTACTCCTCTCAGAGTCGCTAGCGTGACTTTGCCCTCCTTGCCGAATATCTTGATGTGCCCGAGACACCGCTGGGTTCTCAGCAGGTGTCGGAGCCTTAGTATCTGACCGCTTATTGGTGTTAAGGGCTTTGCCAGCTTGGGCCTCGCCTTGTGAAGCGGCACCTGTGGTTTTGTTGAAGATCGGGACGAATTTTTTATCGTCCCTTGGGGAGTCACTCATGCTCTACGTCCTCGATGATACGGGTGGCCAGGGCCTCGAATAGAGGGCTGTGGCGCAGCTTTTTGGCCCAGCCGGCTGCCTGCTCATGATCGCCGGCCTCCCAGCAGGTATTCATGGCCAGTGCCTGGATCTTGACCCGATCATGGTCGGTGGTCAGGCGCTTGCTGACCAGGTGCGCCAATTGAGGCAGTCGCTCCCACTGTTCTGTCAACGGCAGGCTGCAGAAGCGCATGATTTCGGCAGTGAGGGTGTCCACCGGCAGGTTGTGTCCGGAAGCGGCCCTGATCTTAGGGGGTGGGCAGTGTTTGCCGCAGCGTAGGCCGTTCAACATCCGGCAGGCAATCGCGACCTGACCACCGGGGGCGAGTATTTCAGCTTCGCTGAAGGCGTTGTGGTTGAAGTTGACCAGCGCCTTTATCAGGTTGGCCAGCGGGCGGTTGAGGAAGCGGAGTGCCTCGCGGGCGGCGTGGAACTTGGTCGTGTAGTCATCTCGGTTCAGACTCGTGCCGCCACGCTGATCCTTGGCCAGCACGCCGTAGAGGAAGTCGCTGACGCCTTCCAGGTAGTACCTGGCACCGTCCTCCTCTTTGGCTACGGTGATGAACTGGGCGATACGGTCACTTTCCAACGGCTGGTTGACGATCAGGTTGTTGAAGGCCCGCTCCACCGTGGCTAGTTGCGCCTCCTTGGGGATATCGAATTCGATATGGTAGTTCACCGAGTAGTCGGCGCTGGTCAGGGTAACCTCGTGAAAACCCGAGGTGATCTTGCTGAGTTGGCGGCATGCCTGCCGACTGGCCACCTCCTGGTGGTCGATCTCGATCCGCTCTGCCTGCTGGACCACCCAGTCCGCTGGAGGGAACGGACTGGCCACCACTTCGCCCCGCTCCTTGACCATGCGACTGCCCACCAGCAACTGTGGGCGCTTGAAAGGGTGCTGGTCAAAGACGTGCTGTCGCCGTGCCTCGCGGTCCGCGAAGACCTCGCCGCACTTGTCACATTGGAAGGTGACGGGGCGGTTGGGCATCGTAGGAATCTCGGGGATCAGCACGCTGCCCCCGGCGTTGCCGGGGTCCACAGCATCGGTGATCTTGGCCATCGTTAGTCTCCCTGCGCGTTACTGCACATTTTTATGGTTTTCTCGCTGCCTTCTTCGCCGCCAGCGTGAGGTGGTAGTCGTTGATCCGGTCGCCCTTGGCACCGCCCAGCTGGGGGCCGAGCTGGTACCAGGGAGCGGATTCGACGTCCTTGCCCCGATCCTTCTTCCAGTGGATGTTGGGCTTGTGGACGAGCACGCCGGCCCCCTTCTTCTTGACGTCGGGGACGGACAGGAAGGGGCGGATGTTGAGGCGGACGCCGTCGTTGAGGTCGGGGTGCCAGCCGATGGGCTGCTCTTCCAGGGGCTTCCAGCGTACGAAGATATCGTAGGGCTCTTCGCCTTCGAGAATCAGCTCCAGGCTCTTCTGCAGCGCCTCGGCGGCGGCGAGGCGGGCTTCGGCGCCGTCGATACCCTCGCTGATCTGCTTCTTCTGCTGGGTGATCCAGTCGCCCAGGTAGGTGTAGGTGAGGGTTTCCAGGGCCTTGAAGTCGAGCTTGTGGTAGTTCACCAGCGCCGAGAAGCCGTCCTTGAGGCCGTCCCAGATGTGCCAGATGAAGGGGCGGTTCTGGAACAGCTTGCAGTGCTGAGCGAAGAACTTGTCGCGCAGCCAGCTCTCCAGGTCCTTGCCGGCGTGATCGACGCTCTCCAGCAGCTTGCCGCGGGTGGTGGCGGACCACTGGTCGCCGTAGGCGTCGGCCAGCAGCGCCTCCAGGCGATCCACGGCGCGCCGCTCGCCGCGCACAGCAGGCAGGCAGACGATGCCGTCGCGATCTGCATGGCCGAGTAGCGCCTCGCAGCGCTTGACCCACTCGCGCTGCTCCTCGGCCAGCTCCATCTCCGGGTCCCGCTCCGCCGGCCAGCGGTAGCCCAACAGCCGGGCCATGGCGACCTGCAGCACGGTATCGTCGGTGCGCAGCGGGCCATGGGCGGTCCATTTGGCTTCCTCGTCCCAGGTTACCGAGCCGCAGGGGTGGCCGTGGAAGATCCATTGTGTGGGATCATCAGAGTAGGGCTTAGGGAGGCCATGAGGGTATTTTTCAGCAGCAGCTTTTTCCCATTTATCGATATCAAAAGGAATATTTATCATATATTTGGTTTGAACCAAGATGCTCTGGTTTATTTTTCTAACCTCATGATTGTACTCAGGGCTTCTGCAGAACTCCCAAAGCGCGGGCATTATGCTAGGATCGGCTGGGATAATTGCACAGCAGTTTTCGTCGTATATCCTCTCAGAGTATATACTTGCTTTTAGTTCGCGCATTTTGCTTATGCTTATGCCTGGCTTCCCCCAGTTGGGTTTGCCTCTCTGCCAGTTTTGGGCAGCATGATTAAGGTGCTTAACGCTTTGTACTAAATCGTAGAGCTCACCCGCTCCTTTTTGCCAAAGAACAGCATTCGTAAGCCCTGTGAAATGACAAGTTTGAATCGAGCTTGTCTGAGAAAGCTCCCATTCCCCCCCAAATCGAAAAACCTCCCAATGTTTCTTAGTAAATCGGTTTAGCTCCCCAGTGGAAATTCCGGATAGAGCGCTGCAATACTTAGAAAGTAATGGAATGTCACCTTGGTTTTCAAAGGTTACTGCTGCGCCGGGATTTGAGAATTGCGTTTTTTGTTCGATCTTTTTTATTTCGAGATTTTTTAGTCCTCTCGCTTTATATTCGGCTCCTGATATCGTGGAACAGTCAATGAACTTTATTATATTGCTTCCTGAAGATTCATTATTTCCTGAATCCGTGAGACCGGCCCCCAGGAATGCTTCTAACCTACTGAACTGCATGGCAATATAGCGAATATCGCCAT
>NZ_WNXF01000025.1:0-15338 GCF_010993675.1 Modicisalibacter sp. 'Wilcox' | reverse complement strand
AGAGGTGGCGATAGCAGTGAGTCATAGCAACACCGTACCTGATGGGTCACGTGTTGCACTTGGTCATTGAGACCGCCCAACCTTTGCTATTTCTCGAACCAAGTGCCATGCTGCCCTTCCTTATATACGGTGGCAAGACCCGCCTGGAGTAACTCATCCCCCAGGCTCTCCCCATCGACCCGCACTTCAGCCAGCACCCGAAAGAAGCTCCCGCGATCCAGATGTTCGAGCGTGATCTCGTCAGAGCCACGAAGCCTGGCAACGGTGAACTGCTTTGCCTGACGCGCCAGGTGCTTTTCGTGCTGCTTGCCGGCTTCGGTAGGGCAGCGTGACCGAAGCTCGGGCGTATAGACGCCCAGGATGCGCACGGGAATGCGCTCACCCACGATCGGCGGCCAGCCGGCAATGTTGGCCCGGAACGTGTCGCCGTCATAGATGTTGGTCACCTCGGCCACCCGGGCGGATCCATAGTCGTCCGCCAGGGCAAGGCAGGGAAGAACGGTCAGAACCACCATCGCCATTCGCTTCATGACGTCCTCCTGATGAGACGCCAGATACCGTATCCCGAAACCGGCTGGTCCCGCGAGGGGCTAGCAGAAGTAGAAGGCAACACCATAGGACGCTAGCGTTCTATGACGCCAGCGTTTTAGAGCGCCGAAGCCCTGGCCAGCATCATGACGGTATCGCCACGGCGCAGCCGTGAACCCCTGCCCTACATCCCCGTGATAGAAGCCCAGGCTGACCAGCCTCTCCGATGGTCAAGCTCTGCAGAGCGACTTCCGCAAGATCGGGAGAGACATGGAGAAGGCAATAACCAGCCACCCCCAACAACCTGACAAAACCCAACGCTGAACCCTTCCAGGGCTACGCCCCTTAGTAGTACGGATGGACCTGTTATCACCCTATGAGGGCTGCCAGTCGTCCAGCCAGATGCCCTGCTCCCGGACGATCTCGCGCGCTTCCTGAAGGTACTTGATCAGGGTGTCGCGGCGCTGAAAGCTCCTGCGCGTCAGGTCTCGACAGAGGGCTACCCTCTCCCCTTCGTCGTTGTAGACGGCGATCCCCAGGCGATTGCCGTAGTCCTCGAAATCCACGACCCGGTCAGCGGGGCGCATCGCCTCTTCCGCCAACTGACGCGCTTCCTGATCATTCAGTCGCTCACGCATCGCTCGCCTCCAGATTCATCGCGTGTTGCCGTTGTTGCCTGCTGTTGCCGTTTGTTGCCTTGCCTCTGCAACGCGAGGCCCTCGCAACGCCCAGGGCTACCAGATAGATTGTTCAGCATCATCGCATAGAAGCCCCGGCGTGATGCCATCACGGGCCAGGCAGCAAAGAGAAACGATCATGCGCAAGGGATGGATAGCAGTCACCGCGGTCGTGGCGTTCGGCGCCGGCGTGCTCGCCCCGATCGAGCCGTTCAAGGCTGAGGCCACCAGTTACGAGGATTGCCTTCTCGATCACCTCACGCCCGGGATATCAGGCGGGGCGGTTCGCCTGATCCGGCAGGCCTGCGGGAAGAAGTTCGACGCGGCACCCAAGGTGCCCAGGGCCAGCAGCAGCCACGGGACGGCACCTGCCTCATGGATGGGGATCATCACCCGGCCGGAGTTTCAGAGCGCGAGCGCAGAGCAACGGGCCCGCATCCGTGACGAATACTTCACCCGCGTGGTTCGCCCCTCCATCCCCGAGGAGCAGCTCACCGAAGTGCGCGAGGCGTTTCGCAGGCGCACCCAGTCGGATATCGACGGCTGATTGAGCATCGGGGCAAGACTTTCTCCCAGAACCGGGAGAAAGTCCTGGCGGCTGCCCCGCCACGGAGCACCACCTCTACCTGATAATCCAGATTTGGGTTATCAGGAAATTCAGTGGGTTGGCCTGCCCCTCCAAAGCAGGTTATCGGTATAACATTTTGATTCCAGGGCCGCATTTTTTTGAGCATCCATCTTGAAGCCCTTCCCGGGCTCCATGGTGTGCGATACGCAGACCTGGCTTCGATAGCCTTCTGGATTTCAACATTCTTCAACAGGCGTTACCCCTGGGAGTATGCCGTCCTCTCGCTGTACCCGGCCCGTGTGGCGTTTCAGGCGACTCGCCAAGTCAAGCCCAGCTTGCGGCTTTACCGCTCAAATGGCCGTCCCCCTAAACAGGGGGAGCGGACCGAAGCGGCCACGTCGCCGCCTCTGTCCCGGTAACGCAATTTTGCGTTATCAGGGAAATCAGGACCTTGTGAAGCAAAGCCAGGATTCGGGCTTCGGGAATACAGGGCCAAGTCCCAAGCCAAGGATCCGTGGTTTGGAACCGCCAAAGTGCAGATCTACACTCCGGACCAATCTAGTCGAGCCCACTCGGCCCATCTTGGGCCGAGTGAGTCGGCTCACCTTGGGCCGACTTGGCTCATCCCGTCTCGCGTAGCAGGGTATTGTAGCGCTCGTTGAAGCGATCGATGCGCTGCTTCATCTGCTCATCGAGGCGGTCGGTCCGAGCCTTCTTCTCCCGGTCGTCCAACGAGGTGCTCGCGCGGATGCGATCCTTGGCCTTGCGCATCGCCTGCAGAGTCTTGGCGGTGCTCTTGGCCATCAGGAACAAGCGGATCTCGTTCCGGTGCTCGGCACGGAACTTGGCCCCGCCCTCGCCGTGCCGATTGGTGGCCTCTTCGTAGACCTGTCCCAGCCGATCGCGCCGCTCGTAGAAAGTCTCCTGATCGGTGTAGGGGCTGACATCGCCCATGAACCGGCCGGCGAAGGGAACGCGGTACCGCTTGACCTCCTCGCCCTCGACCTTCCGCTTCACGTAGTCGGCGCTCTTCTCGACGAAGCCCCAGGCGCCGCCACCGTAGAAGTTGACCAGGTGCTGGAGGACATCAGGGCTCACGTCGATCTTGCCGCTGCGGTACTCGCTGCCGCCGCTGACCTCGTTGAGGAACTGGGCGATTTGCTGGTAAGCCTCCGGCGTGCCGCGAAAGCTCAGCGAGCTCTGCGGCTTGGGCGTCCCGGTCCGGAAGTTCTTCTTGTAGATGCTTCGCCCGGCGAAGTCCTCGTTGATGCCTATATGGGTGATCGAGCGCGCGAGCGTCGGCGTCAGGTTCTTCAACATCAGGTTCACGGCGTCGTCGGAGTCCTCGAAACCGATCGGCGAGAAGCTGCCCACCACGGCGAGGGCCAGGTTCTTGGCCGCCTCGACCGGCTGCTCCGCCCCCTGGGCGACCGCCTCAGCATGGGTGCCCGCGACGGCGAACGCGTTGTAGCCGTAGGGCAACGGCAGCTTGACGTAGTCGCCCGGCTCCCCGGTGGCCCAGCCCGTCATCAGGATCAGGTTTCGCTCCTTCTCGTGATCGGGGATCTTGTCGTAGAACAGCACACCGTCATCGTCCTCTTCCGACAGCCACCGGTTGAGCATGCCCAGGACGAAGGCGCCGGCCGTCATGCCGACGGCCAGCTTCTGGGCCCGGTTCAGGCGATTCCAGCCGCGCCCGTTCTCTGCCGACTTGAGACCGGTCATCGTCCGGGCGAAGTTGGCCGTCCCCTGGATGCTGGCATTGGCGAACATGTAGAGAGCGTTCAACGTTGTGCCCACCTCGCCGCGGCGGTTGAAGTTCACGGTCATGTTCTTGGCCAGGCTGGCCGCCTTCGATCTCGACACACCGGCGCGGCGCGCGTTCGTGTAGGCGGAGAGCCGCACCGCGTTCTCCACGGCGCCGTTCATGTTCTCTACGAACTCGCCGGTCTTGTGCTTGAACCGCAGCATCCCGCCCTTCGGCCCCGAAGAGGCCCGGCGCATCAGGGTGGCAATCTCCTTGGCCTGCTCGTGGACGTCCTTCATGTCGAAGTAGCCCGTCTTGGCCCCGTCCTGCTGGAACTCGCGGAACCACCGGTCCCACTCGCGCGCCTTTTCTCCCTTGCCGTTCTTGTTGCTCAGTCCCCGCCAGGCCGCCTTCATCGCCGGCCCGATGTCCTTGAAGGTCTGGGCCACGATCTTCTCGCTGCGGATCTTCCCGTCGTCCCGGGACTGCTCTGCAGACAGATTGAGCAGGGCCGTCTGGATATCGCGGGCGAAGTTGGTGGTCATGAATTCCGGGTTGAAGCTCGTCACCAGCGAGGCGAGGGTCCGCGTCGCCGGGCCGATGAACCGGGCAATCAGGTTCCCAGTCTCGGGGCCGACGTTGCGCATGGTGTTCATCAGGCGCTCGTCGTGGATCTTGATGTAGTAGTTCCGCCCGGCGCGCTTGGTCTTGAAGTAGCGGTTGTCGCCGGCCATGTTCACGGGCCGCTCCTGCGCCTCGATGCGGGTCTTGCCGGTCTCCGGATCCTTGACCCTGACTTCCGTGCGCCGGGTGTCGGGATGGTCGTCGGTGAATACCTCCCAGAGCTGCCGATTCGGGTGGTCGGTGATCAGCGAGAGCAGCGCGTTGCCGACCTCGTTCTTGCGCCGGCGGATCATCGACTCGGTCGCATCGACGATGACCTGGGAGGACGGGGAGTCCGCCCGCGACTTCCGCCCCAGGGCAGCGCGTGATTCACGCCCGCCGATCTCGAACCCGCGCCCGGTACGGGGGCGCCCCGGTTCGTTGGCAGCCAGGCCCTTCAGGGGCACATAGAACTGGTAGGCCGCCTCCCAGGCATCGACCACATCGCTATCTTCCAGCCCGGCATCACGAATCGCATCGCGGCGCAGGCGCGTCATCTCGTAGACCAGGTTGGCCAGGCGATCGTAGTCCGCCTGCTTGCCCGAGGACGCGACCCGCTCGATGATCTCGGCTGCCTCGGCATTGGTCATGCCAGAGCCGCCGTCGGCCATGTCGGGGTTGTCCGGGTTTCGCTCGGCCACCACCGCGTTCCGTTCAGGGGCATGGCGGGCATAGAGATACTCATCGAGCTGCTGCTGGCTGATGCCGGTCTTGGCCAGGCCTTCGGCGAGCGGCTCGACATAGCCTTCGCGCAGCCGGCGGAGGTCGTACTCGACCTTGCCGTGGTAGAGCTCCTCGGCGAGGTAGGCGTCGGCTTCCTCCTCGATCTCGCGGCCTGAGGCCTTGATGGCCTGCTGAAGTTGCTTGAGCGGGCGCATCTTGTCGGCAAACTTCCGCAGGGCCGCGTCTGTCAGCTTCTCGTCCGGCAAGCCGAAATTGGTGCTGTCGTGATCGCCATAGGCGCCCACGGGGCTTGTCGCCGGGTTGCCCGACAGGCCGTAACGCGGTGAGTCACCCGGTTCCTGGGAGGTCAATTCCTCGCCGGCGCCGCGGCGTAGCCAGCCCCGCGACCGGTCGATCAGGTCCAGCACGTCGTCAGCGTTCCACTTCACGCTGGGGAAGACGCGACGCAGCATGTCCCGGATCCGGGAAATCGCCCGCTTCCAGAGCGCGGGGCGCTGGTCGATCGACACTTCCTCGGCATAGTGGGCCACCAGCTCTTCGGCATAGGCCCGCCGCCCTTCCGGGGTATCGAGATCGAGGTGGCTGTACAGCTCACGCACCCGATCGACAATCCGCTGGTTGCTCGGGTCCTTCTCGATATCGCGTCGCAGCTGGGCCATGGTCGGCTCGATTCTGCGTCCCAGCACACCGCGCATGCCCTGATGACCCACGGCCTCGTGTACCGCGGTGCGCACGGCCTCTTCCACGCTGTCATGGTTGCCGGCGATGACGTAGAGCTGGCCGTTGTCGTACATGCCGCGAACCTGCTGCGGATTGATCCCGCGCAGGGCCATGCCGAAGATCAGGTGATCGGGGAGATCGCGCGGGCTCTCGATCACATTGACGCCCTGAAACTCATTGAGCCCGGAGAGCGCACTGGTGACCTCGCCAGCACTCGGCGAGGGACTGGCGGATTCCTCCTCCCCAATGGAGAGCATCGGCGCCTGGCTCGACTGCCCGGCCTCGGGATCACCCGGCTGCTCGGAAGACGCCTCCTCGTCTCCCTTGCGGCCCTTCTCGTAGGCCGCGGCCAGTTCCTTGTCCTTGACGCCTGCCTTCGCCTGGATGGTTTCGGCCTCCTCCTCTGCCGGCTCGCTGAAATACTCCTCGTAGGCATCGAGCACCGCCTCCGGCTTGTTGCCGGCCCCCTCGAAGCGATCATAGGGAGTATCCGGGTGCTGCTCCCCCTGGCGTTCGAAATATCCCAGCAGCGCGTCGCCGGGCAGGGTGTTGGGCGGCTCGAAGCGGGAGGCGCTGTCAGGCTGACCTTCGCCGTCGGCTGCGTCGGGAGCTTCAGGCGTCGTGCTGGAGGCCGGTTCTCCTCCTTGGTCGCGCCGACTGCTGGTCTGCCCCTGAGGCTCGCTGTCTACCCGCTCGGCCACCGGCCCATTGCCTGAGGCTGCCTTCAGCTCGGCAGAGCTGAGCGTGGTGGAGCTGCCGCGAACCGTGCTGGTCACCCGAACGCTGCCGTCCTTCTGGATTCGACCCACGCGGTAGGTCTCGCCACCACGGGCATAACCGACATCGGTGGTCAGGCGAATGGTGTCGCCTTGCCGGGCCCCGCCGAGCCTCTCGATCGTGCGCGCCTGGCCGCGGCCTGTTTCATTGCGCGCGGACTCCTGGCTGATGCGGGGCTTGGCGGGTGACGCATACGCTTGCGCCTCGCGCGGCGACTCGGCACGGCCGATCTCGACGCCCCATCCACCATCCACCTCGACCGCGCGCACCGGCTTCCCGGCACGCTGAGCCTGACGGTACGGGCCGCTGATCTCGGCGGAGCGCTGGGTGGCGAACGGCGTTCCGTTGCTCTTCATGCGGATGTCGGGGGCGGATTGCGCGGCGGTTTCCTCCTGCGCCGCTCGGGGGCTGCTGACCTGCTGGGTTGAAGTATCGGGCCGTACAGCGAAGCCGCCATCGACCGCAACCACGGCGGGGGTTTCACCGCGGCGTCGCGCACTCTGGAAGGCACCGCTGACCATGGCATGACGCTCGGTCGGGAACGGCTGGCCATTGCTGCGATACTGCAAAGCCGGTTCGGGTGCGCTTACCGTAAACACAGGCCCGTCGTCGGCAACCCACTTCTCTTCACCATCGACGTTCTCGATGCGAGCCGTCGGGTTCCTCTCGACACGGTAGCCGCGCGCGGCGAGGCGATCGTAGACCCGAGCCGCCGGAAGGGTAACCTCGACGTCGGAGGTCAGCTTGCGCCCCTGCTGCGTGGCGCGATCGGCAAGGTCGGCATAGGCGTCCGTGGCTCGACCGGCGCCCTGATAATCCTGCTGGACCCCGGCATTACGAATCGTCATGCGTCCGCCGGCCACGTCACCGATGATTCTGCCGACCTCGCCATCAGCCGCAGACTGGCCGAGTTCGCTATTCCAGCGTGGCGCGGAAGCATCGCGCATGACGTACCGGAAACCGCTGGAATCCTGCTCATAGACCGGCCCGCTCTCAGGCTTTGCTGATGACTCGCTGGCCTGCGCTTCAGACTGCTGGAGATCCAACGTCGGCTCGATACGCCTCTGCGCCGGTAGCGCCTCTTCGCCGCGCGCCTCTGGCTGGGCGGCGGCCCGGCGATCCATCGCCGCCCGGATGATGTCCGCCCGCCCCAGAAGGCGACGCGCCTGGTCGAAGTCGCGTTTGTCGAACGCCGACTCCGCTCGCCTCAGGATGCCCCGCATGTTGCGAAGCCGGACCTGTGCCTCTCGATCGCTGATCCCCAGCCCTTCCAGGCGATCCGCATTGTCCGTGGCATCCTGAAGCCGGCCTTCCAACTCGACACGCTGACGCGGCTCGACAACCGCCTGTTCCGCACGAGACGTCTCGTCAGCCATCTGCTCGGCCCTTAGTCCCGCGCTGGCCTGTTGGAGCGCATCACCACCAGAGCCCGCTGCCTGCCGCTGGGCAGTTCCGATCGCCCGGCCCCGGGTCGCCTGCTGACGCTGCCTCATTGTCTGCTGAGAGGGGGCGGCAGCCGTAGTCCCGTCGATCAGCGCGGTAGCCTCGGCGAATCGGCGAGACGCCACATCAAGCTTATCGCGCACCGCCTGGGCGGCGCCCTCGCCCTCCCCGTTCGTGCGGGCCAGCGTCTCCATCTCGTGGGCCTGGGAGACGTCCTCGCTGGCCTGGTCGAGCAGCGCGACCGCTTCATCCTGCCCCTGGGCCTCGGCACGGGATCGCAACTGCTTGAACCCGTCACCGAAGGTCAGCGAATCGCGGCGCCGCCGGTCCTCCGACGAGAGTTCCGACCGCGGCGTCCGGATCAGATCGCCAGCGCGGCGGGCAGCGTCTGGCTCGGTCCGGGCATCGGCCAATGGCTCGGACTCGCTCGTTTGCTGGGCCTGCTGCTCCCATGCGCGCTTCCAGTCAGCGCGGGAGACGTTGGCATTCTCGAACACCAGCGGATCAGGGTTGGCATCCGGGCCCTGGGTGACGGGCTGGTCGGCTTCCTGCGGGTCCGCGGGCCTCTCCTGGGTCCGGGGCTCTGCCCTGGAGCTGAGATGGCCACCGGCGGCACCGGCGCTGCCGGCACCGACACCGAACATCGAGCCCAGCGCGAAATCGGCGAACGTCCCCTCGGTGAGATCTTGGTTACCCTGAGTGGCGTCATTCGAGCTGGCCCGAGCGCTGATCGTTTCGGCCGCTTCCTGGGCGCCCTCGCCGGCACCTTCCAGGCCGACGCTCTTGAACATCCTTCCCGCCAGGCCGCCCGTGATCTGCCGCTGGAGAGGCCCCAGGACATAGTGCGTCAGGTAGCCGCCGGCAGCACCCAGCGGCGCCCCGCCCATGAACGCGGCACCGCCGGCCGTCGCCGCGGTCTGCCGCTTCGCCTCCTCGGGGCTGAGCCCGCCCTCCTTCAGATCCCGGTAGAGTCCGGACGACGCCGAGAGCTGCTCGTCGTCCATGCCCATAATGCGGGACTCGGCATCGTTGGCCTGGGAGCCGCCGGCCTGGAGGCCGCCCATCAGCGTCATGCCTGTGGCCACGCGCTCCGGCGTGCCGGCCAGCAGCATCGCAGCCTGCGGGGCGTACTGCCCCACCAGCCCGGCCAGTTGCCCGGCATAGCCGGCAACGCTGGGGTTGTCACCGAACTTCCAGGAGCCCGGGTCGAAGACGTCACCACTCGGTGTGCTGTCCCGCATCGCCTGGCGGAAGGCCTGGGTCTGCTTCGCATCGATCTGCTGGGCACCCTTGCGCATCCATCCTTCGAAGGCCTGGAAAGCATCGCTGGGGGCCATGTCGCCCAGCGCCTGATCGCCGGCATCGATGGCATCGCCCAGCCCGAGGGCCCGCAGTCCGCGCTCGACGTAGCCGCTCGTGGTTCGCAGGAAGTCACCAAGGCCGCCACCCGCCGAGGCCAGGGCGGAGACGCCGCCCTCCAGGGCCTCGCGGCCGTAGTCGGATGCGGTGATCTCGCCAGCCTTCTCGGTATCGCCTCCCTGAGTCTCCGGCTTCTGCGGCTCCGCCCCGGTCTTCCCGAAGACGTCCTGCTCGGTCGCATTCATGAAGCGATCGAGCCCAGCTGCCAGCTGATCGGCAGGAAGCCGGTTTCGGACATGCTGGTCGAAGAATTCGCCGCGCAACCGCTGACGCTTCTCCGCATCAGCATTCTGGAAATCTTCACTATCCCGGACGGCTGACCATGTCGCGGCGCCGCCGCGTCCGGCGTCAGCGGGTTGCGAATCATTGGCCGGCACACCCGACACATCGGGCTGGGTCGCTTCGAGAAACTTGTCGCGGACCTCACCCACCAGGTTGTCGGGCGTTCGGGGTGCCACGACCTGGTCGAAGAAGGCGCTGCGGATCTGATCGCGAGTCTTGGGGTCGGCGCTCTGGAATTCACGCCGGGAGGTGATCGATTTCCAAGTGGGGGTAGCTGTCTGCTGATCGTTGGCGGCGTTCACACGCGGCTCCTCGTTTTATCTGGCTACTGAAGGACGCTGTTCAGGATGTCATCCACGCTCGGGTTGCTCCCGAGACCACTGCCCGGGTCCGACAACCTCCCGCGGCCGGTGGAGCTCATAGAGCGCGTCTCAGCCTGGTTTCGAAGCTTCTGCAACCGACTCAGGTCATCCAGGTAGCTCTGCTTCTGCTCCTCGGAGAGGCCGACCCAAGCATCACCGCTTCGCAGGTCCTGAATGGTGCTGATGCGGTCCTGCAGATAATCGAGCTTGTCCTGTCCCATGCCCGTCTTGGACGTGGCCAGGTCGTAGCCGGACTGGATATCCGGGGCGATCCCCTGATTCACCAGCCACTGTGCTTCGCGCATGGAGGCCGTGGGCTGGGCATTGCGGTTCAGGCCGCGCTGGGTCAGGGCCTCGCGATCCAGCTGGTTCTCCTTGCGCTTGAACTTCTCCGTGGAGAGACGTTCGCTCGTCGTGAACTGCTGCTGGTCGTCCAGCTTGGCCATGTCGCTCTGGTGGCGAACCTTCTCCAGAGCCGCCGATCGCTTCAGCTCCAGATCCCCTTGGGCATTGTTCTGAATCGCCTTCCCGGCACCACTCACGGCGCCGGCCAGCGCAGATGAAAGAAGTCCGGCCATGTCACATTCCTCCCTGCATCGGCTGGCGAGGCATCGGCGCCTCGCGCGCCTCCTGCCCCATCGGTTCGTCCTGCTCCTGGCGGCGCGGCTCCTGCGTCTCGCGCGGCCCGGCCTGCTGCTTGAGTGCTTTCATGGTCTTGATCAGGTCGGCGTAGCGTTGCCGCTGCTCCCGGGTCATCGCGCTGTCGCTGACCAGCTGGCCAAAGCGACCAACCCCTGCCATGAAGGCAGTCTCGATCGCGTCACCGCTCCCCTCCTTCGGCAGCCGTCCCATCTCGACGGCGATCTCCCCCACCGCCTTGGCGAGCTCCATGGCGGCCTGGAACATCACCCCCGGGGGCACCGTCTTGCCCTGGGCGGCGAGCGATTGCTGGATGGTGAGAAGCACTGACGAGATCACCACAGCCATGCGCTGGGTGGCGTTGTCGCCGTGGGACAGCGCCGCATGAACCTGATCGAGTCCCGGACCGTACAGGTAGTTGAGCATGGCCTGGGTCAGATGCTCGTACTGCTGGCGTCCCTGGTCGGGGTGCTGGTCCGTGCGTGGGTCATTCGGCTGGCCCGATTGCGCCTGCGGGGCGGGTGCGGCCTGCTGGGGTCGTGCCGACCGTTGCGGAGCGGGGGCCGCGCCCCGTGAAAGTAGTCCTGGCATGATGCGTCACCTCCCGGTGAGTTATGCGAAGAAGTTCTCGGCGTAACTGGCGTAGTCGTCGATGCTGATCGGGGAATAGCTGACCGAAGGCGTCGCGACAGCAGGCTGATTGACGGCGGTCGCGAGAAGTCCGCGAGGCTGGGAGTTTCCATTGCCGACCGGGGTGCTCGCGGGGGGCCGGGCCTGCCCTCCATTCAGGGCCATATCGCCCATCTGGCCGCCGGTGGCATTGCCGAGTAACCCGCCCACGCGCGCGCCGTTGACCCCGGCCAGTCCGAGGCCGACGTTCGCACCGAAATGCGACAGGCCCGCGCTGGCGATTGTGCCCATGGTGTTGGCTGCTGCCTGTGTACCGATATTGTCGGCCAGGCCAGTATCGAAGCTCGTGTCGTACTGGTCGTTGAGCGCACTGAAGGTGTTGGCAGCTCTTCGGCCGCCTACCACCGAGTCAATGGCCGTGTCGGCTGCCACGCCGAGCGGTCCGGCAAAGCCCAGGGCAACATCCTGCGCGGTGGCAAGCAGGCCGTGGGGCTGCGCGGCGCGCTGGACGCCGCCATAGGCCGCCGAGAGGTTGCCGTTGGCCATGCGGCCGAAGTCCTCGCGGCCGATCATGTTACCCACGTCACCGGGCTGCCGGCCGGTGCGATCGGCGATGGTCTCGACAGCGCTCTCCGCCCGGCTGAGGTTCGCCGACGGGTTGTAGCTCCGCGGCATGCCGGCGTAGGTCTCGAAGCTCGTGCGATCGAGAAAGGATTTCGCCGCCTCATCGGCAACGTCCGCCATATCAGCGATAGAGCCGCTCGTGATGCCCTGGTTCGCCTGGCTGCGCTCGGCATTCAGTTCACGACCAAAACGTCCCCGGTAGCCGGCATCCACTCGGGACATGAAACCGCCCGCCTGCCGGCCGGAGTCCACCGTGCCCGGCTGGGCATAGCCGTTGCTGACCGAACTACCGCTGAAGTGCGTGTGCGTGCGCGTTGCGCCGAATCCGCCGTTGTCCTCCTGCGCGGCGTTCACCGCGCGACCCAGGGCGTTGTCGTTGCCGTAGCCGCCACCGCCGGCGGCGTCGCCCCCATATCCACCGGTACCGCCGGTGGCGCCGTCTGCTGCCGAGTCTGCCCAGCCCATCAGTTACCTCCCGCGATCTGGCCGTTGGTCAGCAGCCCCTTCTTAACGATGCCGATGTGGGAGCCGTAGTTCTCGATCGTGCCTGGGTTGACCATCTGATCGCGACGACGGCGCTCGTACATGCGCTCCTTGAAGGCGCGGTCGTCGGCAGCCTGCTGGTTCTGGAAATACGCGGCACCGACGCCGGCAGCCACGCCGCCGAGGATGTTGGCAGCCTCGGGGTTGTCGTTGATCCAGTTGAAGGCGGACGTCGAAAAGTTGACGGCGGGGGAATACCAGTGGGAAGAGGATGCCACGTTGTTCGCGGCGTTGATGGCAGTGCTGCTGATCGAGCCGGTGTCGCTCGTGCTCAGCATATCGCCAACGCTAGACAACAAACCCATTTTTACCTCCATATCGCCTCACGGCGAGATCTTGAGATGTCATCTCCCGCTACCCGAGGGCAACAGTCGCCTCGGCGCGCAACGATACTTCGCGCATGTTTCGGGAAAGAGGGAGAGCCGTCTTGCTCATTTTTAGGGAAGGGGAATTGCACATTTCGCGTACCTCACGGTAGGCAGTTTAGGATAGGTTTCTACACCATCCAGTATAACAAAAACGGGAACAATCCTGTTCCCGATAGCGAAGATTTTATAGAACGTTTGATGTTAAAAATCATCAATTTAATGAATAATATTAAAACCTCAAGGCCGGCACATCGCGCCCCTCAGGAGAAAAACCCCACGGGGCCACGATAACAATGGTTGGCTACTTAGGGATGCCCTATTCCTCGAACTCTATTCAATAAAATCGAAAGGTTTCTCGGCAAAAAACGGAGCTATCCACCACGCTTTTCCATGTATTCTTCCATGGCTTCGACAAACACCTTTTTCATCTCGCGATCATGAGCGACACAGAAGGTTTTGAAGCGTCGCTTGAATTCCGGATCCACCCTGAAATTACAGGGGACCTCTTCCCCCGCTTCGGGCTTTTCCGTGTTGTTCCCTACCACGCTCGTGGTGTCCGAGAGCTTCGGCGGCGCCCCTTTCGTGCTGGGCTTCTTGCTGGGTGCGGCCATTGAGTATTCTCCTCTGGCGTTCTGGCGTTCTGGCGTTCTGGCGTTCTTAAACGCTAGCGTCACGAAGTGATGGCTTCCAAGCGATCGATGATCGACTGGATCAGGCGGTCCGCCTGGTCGCGCGGCCCCTTGTAGGGCGACTCCACGACGGACAGCCCGTTGTCATGAGCCCGGCGAAACGCTGTCTTCTCGGGAATCTGGCTACCCAGGACGAAATAGGGGGTCGCTGCGAGGTACTCGCGCGCTTCATCCAGCTCACGGGGGCTGTCTCCAGTCTTGCTCAGGGCAAAGGCCAGGCGTTCGGCCGGCACGCCGTGATCACTGACAAGGGAGTTGGCCAGGATGACCTGGGGTTCCAGATCGTCGAGGGAAAGCCCGGTCGGGAGGACGATCAGGTCGGCACGACGGCCGATCTCTGCGGTGGCCTTGGAGGCATGTGGCGCACCGTCCAGGACCATCAGGTCATAGGCGTCTGCGATGCGCAGGGCCTGGGCCACGGTGCCAAAGGTCTCCACGGCGACGACGGGAGTTATCTCGCGCGCGAGACGCCGCTGTAGCCAGGTGAACGAGGTGGACTGGTTGATATCGAGATCGGCGACTTTGACGTTCCAGTCGGCCGCGGCATAGGTGGTTGCGATCGCCCGGGCGATGGTGCTCTTTCCGACACCGCCTTTCTGCGATACCACGCCGATGAGTAAGCCCATGAAAGCATCCGTTGTTGGTGTCTCGTCACGGGTGCCTCACGGCAGGCCAAAGCCAGTATAACGCAAGCGTTTTATGACGCCAGAGAGGAAGAACGCGAGAACGCTAGCGTTCTAAGGCGCTAAGCAACGACACATGGGCCGAAAAGAAGTAACTCAGGCGGGTTCGCTGCCATCAGTAGTATGGACGGACCGTTTATCACCCTCGAACAGGCTTGAGGCAGAAACACCGGGACACTCCTCAGAAGCCCCCAGGGCTACGCCCCTTAGTAGTACGGACGAACCCCTTATCCCGGCTTATTCATGAGGCCGGCCCGAAAACGAAGATAGCGGATGGTATTCTCTTGAAAATTCAGTGTGTTCCGCCAAGAATCTGAACCAAGAGAGCCATCCGCTATGGGTGAAAGCCTATCCACCTGGACGCCCTCATGCAACGGCGCTGTCCGTGTTGAGCTGAGCGGCCAGCGCACTACCAGCGACAGCGGCGCTCTGCTGTTGCGTGAGGCCCTCGACAACAGCGGCGTGATTGAGGCGCTGGAAGACAATCTGGTCGACTTCCGCAACCCGCTACGCATCCGCCACTCGCTGGCCAGCCAGCTGCGTACCCTGGTGCTGCAACGGGCGATGGGCTGGATCGATCTCAGCGATACCGAAACGCTGCGCCGTGACCCGCTTTGGCAGTTGGCCTGCAGCGATGCACGCGGCATGACGCCCCTGGTCCAGGACCGGCCGTCTCAAGCCACGCTGTCGCGGCTGCTGACCTGCCTCGGGCGCTGCGACAATATCGATGCCGTGCACGAAGGCCTGCTGCGACTGGTGATCTGGCGCCTGACCGCGCTGAAGAACGGCGAGCGCCCCAAGCAGCTGACGCTGGACATCGACGGCCTGCCGATCGAGGTCCACGGCCACCAGGGCGGCTCGGCCTATCATGGCCTGTACGGCGCGCGGATCTATTCACCGCTGGTCGCCTCGCTGGCAGAAACCGGCGACATGGTGGGCGGCCTGCTGCGCGAGGGCAACGCCGGCCCGGCCGAGAACGCCGACACCTGGATCCCGCATCTGGTGCGGCGACTCAACGAGAGCACCGGCGCCCAGGTTCGGGTGCGCATCGACGCCGGTTTCACCGACAACGCGACGCTGGAGGCCCTGGAAGAGTGCGACATCGAGTACCTGGGCCGACTGCGCAGTCACTCCGGCCTGCAGAAACTGGCGGCACCGCACCTGAAGCGGCCACCCGGCCGGCCACCCGAGCAGCCTCGCGAGTGGTGCCACGATCTGGAGTATCAAGCGGGCTCTTGGTCGGCACCGCGTCGCGTGGTGCTGGTGGTGCAGGAACGCCCCGATGACCTGCT
>NZ_WNXF01000024.1:0-16286 GCF_010993675.1 Modicisalibacter sp. 'Wilcox' | reverse complement strand
AGCGGGAATAGCTCAGTGGTAGAGCATCGCCTTGCCAAGGCGAGGGTCGCGAGTTCGAATCTCGTTTCCCGCTCCAGGATTAATCCTTTCTCGATCCCCGATTCTTCTGCACTTGGCGCCCGGGTGTTTTCCCAGTGGCCCTTGCTCGTGCCCGCCTCGAGCCGAGCGTATGCGCGCGTGCGGCCCATGATATTTCGTTGGCTATTGATTTTTCCCGCAATGGCCGCATGTCAGTAGTTCTTTGTCGCGCCCATGGCGAGGCGTGTTCGTTGATCGTCCGAAACAGGGGTGTTTGATGACAACACCGGCACTGTCCATCCGTGGCCTGACCAAGGTCTATGGCAATGGCTTTCACGCCTTGAAGGGCATCGATCTCGATGTGCCGCAAGGCGATTTCTTCGCCCTGCTGGGCCCGAACGGGGCCGGTAAGTCGACCACGCTGGGCATTGTCTGCTCGCTGGTCCAGAAGACGGCGGGCGAGGTATCCATCTACGGCATCGACATCGACCGGGATTTCGCCAAGGCGAAGTATCATCTCGGCGTGGTGCCCCAGGAGTTCAACTTCTCGCAGTTCGAGAAGGTCGAAGACATCGTGCTGGCCCAGGCCGGCTACTACGGCATGTCGCTGCGCGAGGCCAGGCCACGCTGCGCGCAGCTGCTCAAGGATCTCGGCCTGTGGGACAAGCGCAACGGCCCCGCGCGCATGCTGTCCGGCGGCATGAAGCGGCGGCTGATGATCGCCCGCGCCCTGGTCCATCGCCCGCGCCTGCTGATCCTCGACGAACCGACCGCCGGGGTGGACATCGAGCTGCGGCGCAGCATGTGGGAGTACATGCGGCGCATCAACCGGGAGGAGGGGACCACCATCATCCTCACCACCCACTATCTCGAGGAAGCCGAGAGCCTGTGCCGCAACATCGCCATCATCAATCATGGCGAGATCGTCAAGAACACCTCGGTGCGCGAGCTGCTGACCGAGCTGGACACCGAGACCTTCCTGCTCGACCTGGCCGAGCCGGTGGATCGCGCGCCGGTGATCGAGGGCTTCGAGGTGGAGCGGGTAGAGCGTGCCCAGCTGGCGCTGTCGCTGCGCAAGGGGCAGCAGCTCAATGAGGCCTTCCGGCAGCTGTCCGAGCAGGGCATGAACGTGGTGTCGATGCGCAACCGCGCCAACCGGCTCGAGGAGCTGTTCGTGTCGATGGTGGAGGGCGACAATGCGCGTGCTCGCCAGGCCGAGGCCGGCAACAAGGAGGCCCAGTCATGAATCCGCGTCAGATACTGATTGCGCTGTGGACGCTGGTGGTCAAGGAGGTGCGTCGCTTCACCCGCATCTGGCCGCAGACCCTGCTGCCGCCGTCGATCACCATGACCATGTACTTCATCATCTTCGGCAACCTGATCGGCTCCCGGGTCGGCGAGATGGACGGCTTCAGCTACATGGCCTACATCGTGCCGGGGCTGATCATGATGTCGGTGATCACCAACAGCTATTCCAACGTGGCCTCCTCGTTCTTTTCCAACAAGTTCCAGCGCAGCGTCGAGGAGATGATGGTCTCGCCGATGCCCAGCTGGGTCATACTCGGTGGCTTCGTGCTGGGCGGCATGTCGCGCGGACTGGGCGTCGGCCTGATCGTGACCCTGGTGTCGCTGTTCTTCACCGACCTGACCATCCACCATCCGCTGGTGACGATCGGGGTGGTGACCATGACCGCCGCGCTGTTTTCCATCGGCGGCTTCATCAACGCCCTGCTGGCCAACAAGTTCGACGACATCTCGATCGTGCCGATCTTCGTGCTGACACCGCTGACCTATCTCGGCGGGGTCTTCTACTCGATCGACATGCTGCCCGACTTCTGGCAGGGGGTGTCGATGGTCAACCCCATCCTCTACATGGTGAACGCCTTCCGCTACGGTATCCTCGGGGTCTCCGACATCCCGGTCGGTGGGGCGCTGGTCGCCGTGGCCCTGTTCATCGTGGCCTTCTTTGCCGTGGCGTTGTGGATGCTGGAGCGCGGCAAGGGCATTCGGAGCTGACATGAACCGTCCCGATACCTTGAAGGATGCCCCGCTGGGGCGCGAGTCGGATTATCCCGAGCGCTATGACCCGGGCTTGCTCTACCCGATTCCGCGTGCCGCCAATCGCGCGCCACTGGGGATCGAGAAGGGCGGTCTGCCGTTCGTCGGCGAGGACGAGTGGCACGCCTTCGAGCTTTCCTGGCTCAATGCCAGGGGCAAGCCCTGCGTGGCCGTGGCGCGCTTTCGCCTGCCGGCGGACTCGCCGAACCTGATCGAGTCCAAGTCCTGGAAGCTCTATCTCAACGGCTTCAACCAGACCCGCTTCGCCGGCCGTGACCAGGTGGCCGAGACGCTGGCGAGGGATCTCGGCGAGGCGGCGGGCGCGACCCCGGATGTGGCGCTGCTGGACGTGGATGCTCCCGAGCTGATGCCTCGCGCGTTGCCCGGCGAATGCATCGACGGGCTCGATATCGCCGTCGACCGCTACACGCCGAATCCGGATTGCCTGCGTGCCGAGGGGGAGGTCGTCGAGGAGACCCTGCACTCGCACCTGCTCAAGTCCAACTGCCCGGTGACCGGCCAGCCCGACTGGGGCAGCGTGCTTATCCGCTATCGCGGGCCGCGCCTCGACCGTGAAGGCCTGCTGCGCTACCTGATCGGCTTCCGCCAGCATCAGGATTTCCACGAGCACTGCGTCGAGCATATCTTCACCGACCTCATGGCCCGGGCGCGGCCCGAACGCCTGCTGGTGATGGCGCGTTACGTGCGCCGCGGCGGGCTGGACATCAGCCCCTGGCGGGCGACCCCGGGCGAACGGCCGCCGCAGCCGCTGCGGCTGGCACGACAGTGAGCGAATGGGGTACATTGACGAGAAATATTCTTGTTTGTAGAGAGGTTGCGCCATGGATGCACTCACGCTGCTTCACCAACGTAGCTCGATAGGCAAGCTGGCCGGCCCTGCGCCGAGCCGGGAACAGCTCGATGGCCTCTACCGGGCGGCCCTGCGTGCGCCGGATCACAAGGGCCTGACCCCCTGGCGTTTCATCGAGTTCAGCGGCGCGGGCATCGACCGCCTGGGCGAGCTGTTCGCCGAGGCGGAGTACCAGGCCAACCCGCACATCGACGATGCCACGCTCGACGCCGTGCGCAAGAAGCCCAAGCGCGCCCCGCTGATCATCGCCGTGATCGCCAAGGTGACCCCCGACCAGCCCAAGGTGCCGCCAGTGGAGCAGGTGCTGTCCGCCGGTTGTGCCGCGCATGCCATCCTGCTTGCCGCCCAGGCGATGGGGCTCGGCGCCATGTGGCGCACCGGCAGCTTCGCCTTCGACAGGACGGTGCGGCGCGGCCTGGGGCTGGGCGAGCACGACGAACTGGTCGGCTTCCTCTACCTGGGGCAGCCCGGCGGTCGCCTGCCGACGCCACCCCGGCGCGACCCGGCGGACTTCGTCGAGCGCTGGGACTGATCGTATGCGCGAAATCGGCCAACCCTACCCCCGACTGCCCCTGCCCGAGACGTCGCAGGCCGAAGACCTGGACGCCTTTCAGGACTGGCTGCAGCAGGCCATCCCGCTGGTGGCGCACCTGGGGCTCAAGCGCATGACGTGGCAGGGCGACACCCTGGTCTGGTACCTGTCCCTCGCGCCCAACCTCAACGACAAGGGCAGCGGCTTCGGCGGCTCGCTGGCGGCACAGACCACGCTGATCGGCTGGTGCTGGACGACCCTCTGGCTGCGAGGCCAGGGCCGGGCGCAGGACGTGGTCGTCGCCAGCGCGGAGCAGCGCTACCTGGCACCGGTGACCGGCGATTACCGGCTCGAATGCCGTCCCGCTACAGCGGATGCCGTGGATGGTTTGCAGGCTCGTCTGGCCGAGCGCGGCAAGGGGCGGCTGCCCCTGGTGCAACGGCTGAGTGTCGGCGATACCTGCTGCCTGGAAGCGCAGGGCGACTACGCCATACTCCCGCTGCGGGATTGATCCGGAAAACCGCTTGCAATCGCGGGGTTAGCTCGTTACTATATGCGCCGTTCTGACGCCGAAACCAAGCCGGCGCGCAGGGCGACAATTTGCGGAGGGGTGTCCGAGTGGTCGAAGGAGCACGCCTGGAAAGTGTGTAAGTCGAAAGGCTTCGAGGGTTCGAATCCCTCCCCCTCCGCCATAGAATATCGAGAAGGCCGCTGATTCCAGCGGCCTTTTCTTTTTCCGTACCTGCAACTCTACCCACAATAAAGAAAGCCCGGACCCCTGAGGCAGGGGCCGGGCCAGTCCAGGCTTTCATCGGGCTTTCTTGAGCGCTTCGAGCGCCGTCTTCCTTGATGCTCTTTCGCGGGCGTCCTGCCCGCGCATCCCTGGCAACCTGAGCCATCCTGGCTCGTTCTTCCCTGAGCTGGGCTTCCTGCCCAACGAGGGTGATATTGCCGAATTTAAACTCGGTGATGAATAACCCATGTTATGAAGATCTGTAGGATTTTGCCTACAAGAATGAGAGGCGTCGCGTTCCAGCGCCGTGTCCCTGAGTATATGCCGCCGGACCTCCACAGATGACGAGGGTGCGAATGGCATGCGCCCGGAACCGACCGACTGGGGGCATTCATGCGCCTGCCGGCAATGCGTCGGGGACCGGGGTGGCCGACGTCGGTTCGGCCGTGGCGAGGCTGGTTTGGTGCATATCCGGACGATACTTGCGCATGATGTAGCGCAGCCGTTTCATGACATCCAGATTCGCGGACTCCATCGTCGCCAGGGCGTCCATTGCCGCATCCATGCGCCCCTCCTGGTAAAGGGTCACGGCTTCGATGGCGCGCTGGTGTACTTCACGGTGCCGTGCCTCCAGCGCCTGAAAGTCCGTGTCACTATAGAATTGCTGGCTTGCCGTTCCCGAATAGTACCAGCGGCCCAGGGCGCACTGGGTTTCGTCGGGTAGATCCGCGGCCGTCTTGTCCGAGAGACCCATGAGGATACGATAGACCTCCAGCTTGATTTCCAGCTCTTCCAGGTTGGCCAGCTCGACTTCGCTGAGCATGGCCGAGAAGGCCAGCGCCTGGCTGCTTTCGTCGCTCAGTTCCAGCAATTGGTCGGTGCGCTGCATCACGCGGCTGGCCTCGGCGCTCAGACGCTCAGCCTTGCGGGCATTGTCGTCCATCACGCCGTCGACCTGATCGGCCTGGTCCAGAATGCTGCCGTTGAACCCGCCGATCTCGTCGGTGGCGTCGTTGGTGCGCCGGGCGAGCTGACGAACCTCGGTGGCCACCACCGCGAAACCACGGCCGGCATCGCCGGCCCGGGCCGCTTCGATGCTGGCGTTGAAGGCCAGCAGGGTGGTCTGCATGGAGATGTCGTTGATGACGGTGACAAAGTTGTCGATGCGACCTGCATCGCAGCGCAGCGAGGTGACCTGTTCGGCGGCCTGACCGATGCGGGCATTGAGAGCGCGCAGCTCATCGACCATGGCATTCAGGGCGTCCTGGCTGCGCTTCGATTCGCTGGTCGTGAAGTCGGTGACCTGCCGGTTGCCCTTCAGCAGCTCCGAGAGGTCCGAGAAGGACTCGCGCAGGGCGACCACGGAGTCGCCGAACCCGGTGAGGTTGGTGAACAGGTGCTGGTGCAACCGCTGTTCGGACTCCAGGGTGTCGATGCGGGCTTGAAGATGATCGCGCTCGGCGCGCAGCGCGTCGGTGGTGGCATTCGTGGCATCTCGAGCAGACGATGGGCTACGTCGAAAGAATCGCATGCGGTCTCCGGATGGGGCTGAGGCAGGGGGCACGGCTTCCCGACAGGGGGCGCGGGGCCCCCGTCGGTGGAGGATGTGTCAGCCGGCGCGTTCGAACAGCAGGTTGTTCTCCAGGTGGATGTGCTGCATCAAGTCGTCGCGGAACTCGCGCAGTCCGGCATAGAGCGCTCGCCAGGTGGTGCAGGCGCCCTTCGGGACGGTGATGTCGTCGGTCAGTGCCATCAGCCGCTCGAGGTGTTCGCCGTGGTCGCCGTGTTCCTGGCGCATCACCGCGATGGGGTCCCGGGCCTGTGCGCCCATGCCCTGGCGCAGCATGGGGAAGAGGATTTGCTCCTCCTTCTGCATGTGGCTCTCCATCTCCTGATGGAGCTCGGTGAGCAAGTCGGCCAGGCCGTCAGGGCAGGTATCACGGCTACCGTGAACGTGTTCGACGCGGCGTGCCATGCGGATCAGCTCGGGCAGCTGCTGGCGGTGAACGTCGTGATAGCGGCTCAGGATATGGTCGATCAGCTCGTCGTTGCTGGCCGACTGCCAGTCGCGCTCGTCGCTCTCGCCCTTCGCCAGCGTTTCGAGCTCGGCGACCAGAGCCTCGGGGGCCAGGCCCGCCCGCTCGGCGGCCTCGCGCAGGCTGATGCGACCGCCGCAGCAGAAGTCGATGTTGTGGTCGTGGAATATCCGGGTCGCGCCGGGCAGGGTGAGGGCGGTGCGGCCGACGCTCTGTTCGATCAGGTTCATGGCGGTCGTTCCTTGGCTGGGTGTGTGGCAGGGAAGGCATGTACTCTTTATTAGCAATCGGCATGCCAGTTCGCGGAGGCCCATTTTGTGGGGCCTCGAGGCCGGGATGGTGAAATATACCCAGATCGATTAGGGTAGATTGAACCCTTAAAGGTATCAATCACCATGCTCGATGAGACCCTGCTGGCGGACCTGGTTGCCGATCTGCCCAGCGCCGTGCGGCTGCAGCGTCTGGTGCGAACCCTGCGCGAGGGATTTTGCTGCGGCGCCGTCTGTCTGCTGCGCCTGGAGGAGGGCAGACTGGTGCCGGTGGCCGTGGATGGCCTGGTGCGCGAGGCGCTGGGGCGACGCTTCGAGGTGGCCCAGCATCCGCGCCTCGCCACCATCCTGGCCAGCCGGCGCCCCACCCTCTTTCCGTCCGATGCCGGCCTGCCCGACCCCTACGATGGCCTGGTGGAGCAGCAGCCCGGCCAGCCGCTGCATGTCCATGACTGCATGGGGGTCAGCCTGCACGTCGAGGGCGAGCCCTGGGGGGCACTGACGCTGGATGCCCTGGAGGCTGGGACCTTCGATGCCGCCGATCGGATGGCCCTGGAGCGCTATGCGTTGCTGATCGAGGCGGCGGTGCGGGTCAGTCGCCTGGAGCGTGACCTGCGAGCCCTGCGCATGGCCCAGCCGGAGAGTGGCCTGCCGCTGGCGGTACCCGACGCCCGGGACATCCTCGGCCATAGCGCCGTCTTGAAGCGGCTGTTGCGAGAGCTCGATGTGGTGGCCGCTTCGGACCTTGCGGTGCTGTTGCATGGCGAGACCGGTGTCGGCAAGGAGCTCTTCGCCCGACGCCTTCACCGCCGCTCCGCGCGTCACGCCGCGCCGCTGGTCCAGGTCAACTGCGCCGCGCTGCCGGAGTCGCTGGCCGAGAGCGAGCTGTTTGGCCATGTGAAGGGCGCCTTCTCCGGTGCCACGGCCGAGCGCGCCGGGCGCTTCGAAGCGGCCGACGGCGGTACCCTGCTGCTCGACGAGGTGGGCGAACTGTCGTTGCCGGTCCAGGCCAAGCTGTTGCGTGCCCTGCAGGAGGGGGAGGTCCAGCGACTGGGAGAGGACGTTCCGCGGCGTGTCGATGTGCGCATCATCGCCGCCACCAACCGGCACCTGGGCGAGGCGGTGCGCGAGGGCAGCTTCCGTGCCGATCTCTATCACCGGCTGTCGGTCTATCCGGTGGCGATCCCGCCCCTGCGCGAACGAGGCAGCGACGTGCTGATACTGGCCGGCCACTTCCTGGAGATCAATCGTACCCGGCTCGGGGTACGCAGCCTGCGTCTCTCGCCTGAATCGGAGGCGGCGCTGTCGCGCTATGACTGGCCCGGCAATGTACGTGAACTGGAGCACGTGATCAGCCGTGCGGCGATCAAGGCCTTGAGCCAGGGCGCTCGGCGTGACGACATCGTGACGCTGGAGCCGGAGTGGCTCGATCTGCCCTTGATGGAAAACGGGAGAGGCGTTCTCGAAGACCCGGAGCGCACGGAGGAATCCGTTCCGGCCACCCTGCGCGAGCGCGTGGAGCATGCCCAGCGACGGGCCATTCGCGAGGCTCTCGGGGACTGCCAGGGGCGCTGGGCAGCGGCCGCCCGCCGCCTGGAGGTCGATCCCAGCAATCTGCACAAGCTGGCCCGGCGTCTGGGGTTGAAATAGAAGGTTCTTCGACAACCGACCGATGGGATCGTCCGTGCCCCCGATCATGCCGGCATTGTCATTCCTGCCGATGCCCGTTGGCGAGCCGAGCCGACGGGCATCGGCGTTTTACGGCTGCGTCACAGCGTCATGAAGGGGGAGGCCTCCTGATTCTGGAACTGGTAGACCTTGTAGGGTTCCTGCTGCGGCCCCGGCATGCCGGGAGTGCCGCTCGGCATGCCGGCCAGTCCGATGCCGTCGATTTCGGGCTGCTGCTCGAATAGGGCCTTTACCGCCGCCAGCGGCACATGGCCTTCGATGGTGTAGTCGCCCATCTTGACGGTGTGACAGGCGCCCAGGCCATAGGGGACGCCGGCGGCCTTCTTGATTCCGGCGAGTTCTCGGTCGTCGACGATGGTGACGTCGACCCCCATGTCTTCCAGGTGACGGGCGTAGCCATCGCAGCAACCGCATTGCGGGTTCTTGTACAGAGTGGCTTCGTGCGGCAGGGCGGCATTGGCACTGGTGGCGCCCATCAGCAGGCCGGTAGTGATCAGAAGGCGAGACAGAGTGATTTTCATGCGGGATAACCCTCGTTGACGATAAACAAGTCTGTGATGTGGGGTGTAATGTGGGGTTCGAGACGCCGCAGGGCGGCACGGAGCATCAGTTCATCCGACCGCCATGGGGCACGGCACGACAGGAGATCGTGAGCGGAGCCTGGCGCTCGCGACACGGCTGCCGGTGAGCGGATGCCAGTTGGCCTTGTCCGGCCGCCAGAGGCTGTCGGGCGGGGGAACTCAGGCTCTGGGAGGGCGACGCGGGGGCTCGGGGACATGTTCGCTCACGGTGACGGCGGCCATGAGCGGGCGAGCGAACGGGGGCGTGACCGCGGGCTGTAACGAGGCCACGGGAGGCGCACAAGCCGAGCCGCAGTCCGCCTGCATGTCCGGCGTCTGTCCCTGGGCGAGCATCTTGCCCTGAAGCGGGGAACAGTCGTTCCGGCAGGTAAGCGTGGCTGCGTGGCTCGTGGGGAGCGTGACCAGGACCAGCAGCAGGACCAGCGGCAGCGCCAGCAGGCGTGGCCGGGTCTGTCGGTTCGGCAATGTCCAGGTCCGCAATGGCATGGCGGGCTCCCCGAGGCGTCGAGCTCATTGAACCCGAGACGCCCGGACGATGCAATCCTCGCCACCAGGCTCGCGGGCGAGGCGGCCGTCGTGATCCTGTCGGGCGGAAAAGTGGCAAATCCACTAAGACGAATTAACCATTTTGCGTATTTCTTAACATGGGTTATCTACAGGCCGCCGGGCAAGGCATGTAGGGTGGGACTGGACAGGGACGCCGGCCAGGGAAGAACGGGCACAGGACGCTCGCAATGCCAGGGATGCACGAGCAGGACGCTTGTGGTGAGCTTGCAGGGAGGCGCGACGATTGAAGGCCTGCTCCGAGAGGGGCAGGCCTTTTCTTTGCTCATGCATGACGCTCAGTGGACCTTCGCCACGGGCAGTTCCGCCCAGCGGGTCGTCCAGCGGTGGCTGCGGTTCGCGCAGCGCAGCGGCCAGGCGGCGCCGGGGCGGGGCATGCCGAAGGCCACGGTATCGCGTCCCAGGTGCCGGTTGAGGCGGTCCAGCGTGGCCATCAGCGCTTCACTGCGTCGCCGCTCGGAATCGCCCTGCGGCGCATCGAGCAGCGACAGCTGGTGATGGTCGGCATCGATCAGGTCGAGCAGCATCACGCCGCCCTTCAGGAACCGATACCCCCGACGGTGAATGCGCTCGAGCGCAGCCAGCGCCGCCTGCAGGATCAAGCGGCTGTCGTCGGTGGGGTGATCCATCTCGATGACGAGGCTCGGTGCGTACTGAGGCAGATCCACTCGGTGGGGAGGGGTGCGGAGAAACACCTGCACCGCACGGCACAGGCTGCGCTGCTGCCGCAGCTTTTCCGCACCCCGCTGGGCGTGCTGTCGAATCGCCTCGCGCAGCTCCCCGAGTTCATGGATCAGCTGCCCGAAGCTGCGCGAGGTCATGATGCGCTGTCTGGTTGCAGCGGTGTCGTTCATCTCGATTGCCGCAATGCCGCGCAATTCCAGCACGGTACGCGAGAGCGGGGCGCCGAAGCGCCGGCGAATCGCGCGGGAGGCGGCATGGCGCAGCTGCGCGGCGGTGCGGATGCCCGCCAGGAACAGGCGTTCCGCCAGCCGTCGGCCGACACCCCAGATCTCCTTCAGGTCGGTGCGCGAAAGCAGCGCCCGGGTTTCGGGGCCGTCGGCGGTGAGCACGCAGACGCCGTCATGCTCCTCCTTCTTGGCCGCGCGGTTGGCCAGCTTGGCCAGGGTACGCGTGGGCGCGACTCCCACGGACACCGGAATGCCGGTGTACTGGCGCACCCGTCGATGCAGCCTGCGCGCCAGGGCGAGCGTGCCGTCGGCATCGAGACCGTCGAAGCGCACGAACATCTCGTCGATCGAGTAGGGCTCGACCCCCGGGGCAAGCTCCTCGAGCACCGCCTGAACCCGGGCGGACATGTCGCCGTAGAGCTCGTAGTTGGACGAGAGCAATACCGCGCCGTGGCGTGTCGTCAGGTCGCGCAACCGAAAGGCCGGGACGCCCATCCCCACGCCCAGCGCCTTGAGTTCCTCCGAGCGGGCGATGACACAGCCGTCGTTGTTGGAAAGCACGCCCACCGGGGTGCCTTCCAGGCGTGGCTGGAAGACGCGCTCGCAGCTGACGTAGAAGTTGTTGCAGTCGACCAGGCCGAACATGACCGCCTCACACCGGGTACTGGTGAATCACGGCGCGGACCACGCCCCAGATCTGGCAGTCGTGCTCGACAAGGGGGATCGGGGCATAGCGCGGATTGCCGGAGACGAGACAGGGGCGGCCGTGATGCATCTCGTAGCGCTTGACGATGATTTCGCCGTCGACGAGGGCGGCCACCATGTGCCCGGGGCGCGGGTCCAGCGAGCGATCGATGATCAGCAGGTCGTCCTCGTGCATGCCGAAGCCGTCCATGCTGTCGCCGCTCACGCGCATGAAGAAGGTGGCACTGGGGCGCTTGACCAGGTGTGCGTTGAGGTCGAGCCGGTCGCTCGCGTAGTCCTGGGCCGGCGAGGGAAAGCCGCTGAGGCCGGCGCGGATGCGGATCGTGGAGACGGGCAGGGCAAGCGGCATGGCCGGTTGCCGGGGGCGATAGAGAGCGTGTCGCGACATGGCCGAATCCCTGTCGTTTCGAAAGCTGTATTTATATACAGTATTCGGCGGAATTCCTGTCATGGCAACCCTGGCGTGCCGGGTCATCCCCCCGCTGCTCGAGCGACGTATTGTCGGCGGTGACGGACATTTTGCATGGGCCCCACCGGCGGTGGGGCTATTGAGAGTAGTCGTGAGAGTACCCGGTGGATCGCCTGCGCGGCTTCGAGCGGGCCGCGTTCAGGCGGGCCCTGTGCCGGGCCAATAAAGCTGCTGGACTTCCTGAAAGGCGGCCAGCCCCAGAGGGCCCAGCTCGCGGCCGAGGCCGCTGCGCTTGACGCCCCCCCAGGCGCCCTGGGGCGGGGCGAGCTGGTCGGTGTTGATCCACACATTGCCGGCCTCGAGCCGCCGGGCGACCGAGGCGGCGCGGTCGGCGTCACCGCCGACCACGCTGGCGGCGAGGCCGAAATCGCTGTCGTTGGCCAGCGCGATCGCCTCGGCGTCGTCGTCCACCGATCGCGTGCAGAGCACCGGGCCGAAGATCTCCTCGCGCCAGAGTCGGCTGGTGACGGGGACGTCGCGATAGAGCGTCGGCGCGATGAAGTAGCCGTGCCCGGGCAGGTCACGATGGCGTGGATCGCGTACCGCCGTGAGGCCTTCCTCCCGGGCGATGGCCAGATACTGCATGACCCGTGCCCGCTGCCGGTCGTTGACCTGGGGGCCGAGCGTGGTCGCGCTCTCCAGCGGGTCGCCGAGTACCAGGGCGTCGATGCGGCTCGCCAGGGCGTCGTGAAGCGGCTCGGCGAGCGCGCGATGGACCAGCAGGCGCGAGGTGGCCGAGCACATCTGCCCGGCATTGAAGAACAGGCCGTTCATCACCAGCTCGGCGGCCTGGTCGACATCGGCGTCGTCGAGCACCAGGATCGGCGACTTGCCGCCCAGTTCCAGGGACAGGTTGCGGGTGCCCGCGGCGGCGGCGCGCATGACGGCCTCGCCGGCACGGTTGCTGCCGGTGAAGGAGAGCTTGTCGATGCCGGGATGACGGCTCAACGGGATGCCCACCCCCTCGGCATCGCCGTTGACCAGGTTGAGCACGCCGGGCGGCAGGGCGATCGCCGCGGCGATCTCGGCGATCGCCTGCTCGGGCAGCGGCACGACCTCGGAAGGCTTGAAGACCACCGTGCAGCCGGCGGCCAGCGCCGGGGCGAGCTTCCAGGCGCCGGTCACCAGGGGGAAGTTCCAGGGCGTGATCAGCCCCGCCACGCCCACCGGGTTGCGATAGCCGCGAGCCCGGATGCCGTCGGCCTCGATCGGCACGACCTCGCCCTGGCGGGCATCCAGGTCTCGCGCCTGCGTGGCGTAGTAGCGGTAGCAGGCGACGGCATCGTCGACGTCGATGGCGGCTTCGCCGAGGGGCTTGCCGCCGTTGCGGGCGATGGTTTCCACGAGGCCGGCATGGCGGCCGGCCAGCGCATCGGCCATGGCGTCGAGATAGGCGGCGCGCTCGCTGCCGGGCCGCTCCCGCCAGGCGGGCAGGGCACGACGGGCCGCGGCGACCGCGGCCTCGACGTCACGGGCATCGCCGGCGGTGACATGTCCCAGGAGGGTCTCGCGATAGGGGTCGATGATCGCCAGGCGGCGGGTGGCCCGGCTGGTCACCCAGCGGCCATCGATGAACTGATGAAGGGAGTCGGACATTCTGGGGGCCTCAGGCTAGCCGGGCAGCAGGCGCCGGCGGCGTATCGCCGCCGGTCGCGCGCCCGGGAATCGATGTTCGATGAGGCGCATCGCGCCGGTGAGGATCAGCGTCAGGGCGATGTAGATGCCGGCGATCAGCAGCAGCGGTTCGTAGACCAGAAACGTCTCGTCGCGCACCAGATTGGCCGCCTTGAGCAGATCCATCATGGCGATGGTCGAGACCAGCGGTACCGACTTGAGCAGCAGGATCGCCTCGCCGGTCAGCGTCGGCAGGCACAGCTGGAAGGCGCGGGGCAGCCACAGGCGATGGAGAATCTGCCAGCGGCTCAGGCCGAAGGCGCGCCCGGCGGTCAGTTCGCCGTCGGGCACGCTGAGCAGGGCGCCGCGGATCACCTCGCCGGTATAGGCGCCGACGCTGATGGTGAAGGTCAGCGCGCCGTAGAAGAAGGGATCGCGCAGCATCGGCCAGATCAGGCTGTCGCGCACGCCGGGGATTTCCGGCAGCAGGCGGCCGACGCCGTCGTAGAAGAAGAACAGCTGGACCAGCAGCGGCGTGCCGCGGATCACCGTGGTGAAGCCGTGCACCAGCATCGCCAGCGGGCGCGGCCCCTGAATCCGGGCCAGGGCCAGGGCGACGGCCAGCGCCAGGCCCAGCGTGCCGGAGACCGCCACCAGCCACAGGGTGTTGACGAAGCCCGTCCACAGGTACCGCTGGTAGAAGGGGTCGGAAAGCCAGGAAAAGTCCATCGTTGCCCTCCTAGAGGCCCGGCTGGCCGCGGCGCACGTGGCGCTCCGCCCGGGCGAAGAGGGCGTTGGAGCCCAGCGTCATCACCAGATAGAGCGCGCCGGCGGCGGCGTAGAAGAGAAAGTAGTCGCGGGTGCTGGCCGCCGCCTGCTGGGCGGTGAAGAACAGCTCCTCGAAGCCCACCACGCTGATCAGCGCGGTGTCCTTCACGAGGATCAGCCACAGGTTGGACATGCCCGGCAGGGCATTGGGCAGCATGGCGGGCACCACGATGCGGTGAAAGCGCGTCCAGCGGGTGAAACCGTAGGCATCGGCGGCCTCCAGCTGACCGCGGGGGATGGCCAGGATGGCGCCCCGGAACACCTCGGTCATGTAGGCGCCCTGGACGAAGGCCAGCACGCCGACCGCACAGACGAAGCCGCCGATCTCGACATGGGTGTCGTCACCCAGTGCATTCAGCAGGGCATTGAGTGCCTGGGTGCCGGCGTAGTAGAGCAGGATGATCAGCAGCAGTTCGGGCACGGCGCGAACCAGCGTGGAGTAGAGCGTCCCCAGGGCACGCAGTGGCGGCCAGGCGCTGAGTCGGGCGCCGGCGCCCAGCAGCCCCAGGCCGAGGCCGATGGCGTAGGCCAGCAGGGCGATCTCGAGGGTCACCAGGGCGCCGTGCAGGATCGGGGCCGCCCAGTCGAGCAGCCCGGCATTCTGATAGCTAGACATGGTTGCAGCCTTGGTCGATGAAGAGGGGCCCGCCGCCATTCACTGGCGGGCGGGCCGTTCGCCGGGGAGCGCGGCTCCGGCGGCGATCTTCAGTCGCTGCAGATGTCGGTATTGAAATATTTCTGCGAAAGTTCGGCACACTGGCCGCTTTCCAGCACGCTGGCGATGGCGGTGTTGAGCTTCTTGCGCAGGGCGTCGTCCTCCTGGCGCAGGCCGATGCCCACCCCCTCGCCGAAGGCCGGGTCGTGGGGCGCGGTGGCACGGATCTCGTAGCCCTGTGCCTCGTCGCGCTTGACGAATTCGGTCATGGCGATCTTGTCGGCGAGAATGGCATCGACGCGGCCGGCCAGCAGGTCGCGGTTGGCCTGCTCCTGGCGGTCGTAGATCTTCAGCTCGACGCCGGTGTCGGCCAGCTTGCGACGCGCGAAGGTGGCGTTGGTGGTCGAGCCCTGCACGCCGAGGATCTTGCCGTCGAGCCCGTCGGGAATCTGCAGGTCACTGTCCTTGGCGGTGACGTAGGCCGCCGGCGTGTAGTAGTACGGGTCGGTGAAGTCGATGACCCGCTTGCGCTTGTCGGTGATCGACAGCGAATTCATGATCATGTCGATCTTGCCGCTGGCGAGTGCCGGGAAGATGCCGCTCCAGCCGGTCGGCGTGATCGCGCAGTCGGCCTGCATCTGATCGCACAGGGCCTGGCCGAGCTCTACCTCGAAGCCGGTCCAGCTGCCGTCGGCGTCCTTGTAGGTGAACGGCGGGTAGGGCTCCGCCGAGATGCCGATCTTGAGCGGCTCGGCGGCCGGGGCCGTGGTGGCGGACAGGGCCAGGGCGGCGATGCCGGCGGTATGGATCAGGCTTCGGGTCAGGGTCTTGGTCATCATGGTTTCCCCATCATTGTTGTCGCGGGCCCTCGGGCCCGAAGAAAGGCAATGCCGTCGGACATTGCACGAAGTCATGCCGCGCCGGCGACGAACTGCCGGCAGCGCTCGCTGGCGGCGTTCTCGAACACCTCGCGCGATGTGCCGGTCTCCTCGACGAGCCCCTGGTGGAGGAACACCACCTGATGGGAGACGTCGCGCGCGAAGCGCATCTCGTGGGTGACCAGCAGCATGGTGCGGCCCTCGTCGGCGAGCCCGCGGATCACGCCGAGCACCTCGCTGACCAGCTCCGGGTCGAGGGCCGAGGTTGGCTCGTCGAACAGCAGCACGCGCGGCTCCATGGCCAGCGCCCGGGCGATCGCCACGCGCTGCTGCTGGCCGCCGGAGAGGTAGGCGGGGTACTGGTCGCGCTTGTCGGCGAGTCCCACCCGTTCCAGGTAGTGCTCGCCGATCGCCACGGCCTCGCGGCGGCGCAGGCCGCGCACGCGCAGCGGGGCCTCGATGACGTTGCCGAGCACGGTGAGGTGGGGCCAGAGGTTGAACTGCTGGAAGACCATGCTCACCCGGGCGCGCAGGTGCTGCAGCCGGCGCCGGTCGAGGCCGGCGTCGCGCGCGCCGCTGCCGAAGTCCAGGGTCTCGCCGGCGATGGTCAGGCGGCCGCCGTCGGGGCGCTCGAGCAGATTCATGCAGCGCAGCAGGGTGCTCTTGCCGGAACCGCTGGAGCCGATGATCGAGACCACGCTGCCTTCGTTCACGGTCAGCGAGATGTCCCTGAGCACTTCCAGCTCGCCGTAGCGCTTGACCAGATGGCGCGCCTCGACGGCCGGAGCGTTGTTGTCGATCCTGAATCCGTGAGACCGGCCCCCAGGAATGCTTCTAACCTACTGAACTGCATGGCAATATAGCGAATATCGCCA
>NZ_WNXF01000023.1:0-33180 GCF_010993675.1 Modicisalibacter sp. 'Wilcox' | reverse complement strand
CAGGACGGGGAGCAGGTAACCGATCAGTCAGACAGGAATGCGGCCTGACCGCCATCCACCAGAATTGACAATAACTCAACAGCGTTGCCCGGCCTGCTCAGCCATGAAGCCAGTCGTATACAGGCAAAAGAAAAGCCCGAATTTTCTCATACTCGGGCTGCAAAGTGTGTAAGCGATCTCTTACGTTGTTTATCGCTTATCTCTTAGTCTTCGGGAGGACATTTGCCGATAGCTTGCCGTGGTGCGCGTTTGCGGCTCTTGCCGTCTTCTGGCGGCGTGGAGTCCTCGGGAACCTCGATCAGCATGGTGAACAGGTCGGCACTCAGGGCCTGCGCGATACGCTCCATGTTGTCCAGGGAGACGTTGTTGATGCAGCGCTCGAGGTTGCTGATGTACATGGGGGTAAGGCCCGTGGCGGTCGCCAAGCTCTGCTGCGTCAGCCCGCGTTGCTGGCGCAAGCGCTTGAGGTTCTTGGCGAATGTCTGTCGAGCGTGGCCCTTGACCATTGAAAGATTTAACCCTATTTTGAATGGAAATCGTCTTGTTGGTGAATAGCTTATGAAACTTTTAGATCGTCTGCATCTACGAGACATGAGTGATCGCTTCGCGGAGGCCCGCATCTGGTGGTCCTCCGAGCACGAACAATGGATGGTGCTGCTGATCGCCCGGGACGGGCAAGCCTACGCGGTCAGCCGGATGCGTACCAACAAGCTCAAGCGCTTCGCCACGCCGAATGCGGCGTTGCGTGAGGTCGCTTACATAGGAGTGGAACATGCCACGGTGCGGCTCGGCGAAGACGAGTTCGACAAGCTGCGCCGGCATGAAAAATACGTGGCTTAAATGAAAGAAAGCGCCCGGCGGGCATCCGGGCGCTTTCTGAGTTTGAGCAATCTGTTGAGGACTACTCCGACACGTTCTCGCCAGCTACGGAAAAACGGTCGTCGCACCCGTAAGTCTACCGTAGCTGGCGAAAGCGTCAAGGTGTAGGCCCATCCAAGGGAGTTTGGATGCGCTTTCGCGTGAACGCGGGTGGCAACTACTGTGGCCACCAGCCAGAGAACCCGCGCATCGGGCTGATGGAGCCCGTGCGCCAAGGAAAAGGCGGGATTCCCGGCGTCCTGACGGAGCTGATGGAGCGGCTGGTACGCTATTACTACCGTCCCTGGGCGATCCCCAGCCTGAACCTCGCCAACGGCTCCAGCCGGCAGCAGCGCAGCGAGCGCCGCGAAGCCTGCCTATCGACGTTGTGGGCGATCCTCAAGTATACCGACCTGGTGACGCTCAAGGTGGGCGTCCCGACCGCTGACGGCGGCTTCCTGTCGCTGACAGTTCGCTACCTCGCCAAGCAAACCGGCCTTCCCCAGCGGCGCGTCGAGCGTGCCCTGGGCGACCTCAAGCGGGCGGGCATCGTCGGCGTCCACCCGCGATGCGAAATGCGCCCGGACGGCAGCTATAAGGGCCACGCCGCCATCAAAACCGTGTCCAAGCTGCTGTTCGCGGCCTTCGGCCTCGGATTCCGGCTCGGCTTCGAGCGTAAACGCGCCGCGAAGCGGCTCCAGAAGAAGCAACGCCAACAGCAGAAGGCGCCGGCCAACAAGACGGCGGGCGCCCGGCGCAACCTGACGGCCAGGGCCGCCCTGGACAACGCCGGATCGGCCTTGAAGGGCCTGGGCGGCAAGCCCAAGGGCGTCAGGCGCCAGGATCGCAGCGGCGAGGTCACCGCCGAGGAAATCGAGAAGCGCCGCCAGACCCAGCTGTTGGCCGTGGATTACAGGGTGGCCAATCCAACCTGGACCGCTGACCAGTGCCGAGAGGCCGCCGAGAAGGCCATAGAAGCCCGCTGGCGATAACCCCTCCCTGCCCTCCCGATCAAGCCGCTGGCACCCGCTGGCGGCGTTCTCGTGCCCGATTGCCGGGCATTGCTCCCTGACTCCCCCGGATAGACCGCTAAGAAGGGGCGGAAAGCCGCCCTCAAGCCACCAAACGACCCGATTCTAAGCCGTCACGGCCACGCCACCGGCGAAGCGTCCGGTAGTATGAAATTTAAGTGTCGGTGGATATGAAATTTAAGTGTCGCCTCTTAACCACTTGGTCTTTTAAGACCACCTCCCTTGCTCGCTTCGCGAGCGGTATACCGCGCCAGGGCGCGGTAAGAATGCCACGCCTATGCAGAGCGCTTCGCGCTCGCCGGCGTGATGGGGAGGCCAATTCAGGATAGTCGCCATGGCGGCTACGCCGCTTCCAGGTTGGAAGACCAACAAGCCTGCCGCTTCGCGGTTTGGAACGCCAAAGAAAGGGGCGGCTCGGCTTGCGGTGGCCATCGTCCACCACCGGGGCACCCGAGGCAATTTTTTTCGCACATAAACGTGACATAGTCCTGATTATTTGATATAGTATTTACCAGATGGCCGGGCAATGGTGCCAAGGCCGAAACCGGGAGGTAAAACGATGAAGAAAGCCACGATCATGACATGGGTTGACCAACTGGCCGGCGTAGCGGGAACCGTATTCCCCCACCGCCGCGACCTGATCGCCGAGAAGATGGACGAAGCGGCGAAGCTGGAGGAACAGGCCCGGAAGCTGCGCGAAGAAGCCTACTTCGATTCCCTGTCCCTCGAAGCCGACGCCAAGGCCCACTGGAGCATCGACGCAGTGAGTAAGGCGAAGGCCAACAGCTAACCCATGGTGGGCCGGGAGGACCGGCCCACTCCGCACCCAATGGCCGGGCTGCTATGCCAAGGCCGGAAACCGGAGACGATCCGATGACAGACCAAGACCATACCCCTGTGACGTGCAGCCGCGTCGAGACAAGCCGCCGCCTGGATATTCTGCCCCGCTACGCAGGCCGCCACATGCTCACCCTGGAGCGCCTGATCTATCAGGTGATGGGTGAATACGCGGCCGACTACAAAGGGGCGCACTGGAGCATGTGGGAGCTATCCAACGGCGGGTTTTACATGGCCCCCGGTGGCCGCGAAGAAAGCTATGCCATGCAGTGCGTGGGCAACTGGTTCGATGACACGATGAGCGCCGACGCTGCCGGGATCGTGGCATGTCTGGTCGCCTTCAACCGACTGGCGTGGCATACCCGCCAACAACGCTTCATCGACCTCTATCACCAGTTGCGAGACTTTGCCCTCGAGCACGACGAGGCGACGAAGATCATGGCGGCCATCGACTGACACGCGAGGATCGCCCCCGGCCTTGCCGGGGGCTCCCCGCCCGTTTAAACCGGGGGTGAGCAACATGCAACGGAAGCTGATTGAATTGGCGCTACAACTCTGCCAAAGCCACTACACGGGCCAAACCGTGCAGATGCCCATTATGTCAGTCTCGGAGCTTGGCCAACTGGCTCAGGCGTGGCGGCACGTCATGGCCATTGAGGAATATCAGCATGAGCACCGAGGGAATCCCCATCCGACCCGAAACGCTGCGCCCTTACCTCGATTGGCAGCCTCCTAGTACCGATGAAATTCGGGAAGTGGTGAGGCGTGCGGGGAGCCCGACAGGATCGGAGATTTGCGACTATGTTGGGCTGCCCCGTCGAACGCCTGACGGGAAGCCGGCACAAGGCACCAGGACAGTGAGGAAGTGGCTCGGCGGGCAAGTCCCCATCCCCTACTCCGTTTGGTGCTTGCTTTGCGACAAGGCTGGATTCGAGCCATTTTGGCGCATATAGCGAGACTGAGGTATAAAGCATGGCGTTAGACCGGATTAAAGACCTGGAGCAAACATTCAAAAGCACGAATAGCAATGTTTATGAATGGAAGTCGCCGAGTCGCTGGCTTTATCGTTATGAGCGGGCTCGCGGAGCCGTTGGCATGGAAACCGGGCCAGGAACAGGCGAGTTTTTATGGTATGTCTTGAACAAAAACGATCTTAAAAGCGCAAAGCGAAAAGTTTTCGACTTAATCAATGAAGACGAGTTTTAGAGTTGATTGGGTCTGCATCGAGCGAAAGTCAATCAAGTAAAGGAGTGAGCATGAAGATTCTTCAAACATGGATGGAAAAGAAAGAGCAGATCAAGCAGCTTCAAGATGACGTTAATCGCATCGAGCAGGACGAAAGATTTAAACGCGAGGTGGAGTTTAAAAACCAGCTTGAAAAGCTGATGAAAGAATACGATAGATCGGCCAGCGACGTTTTAAGTCTACTCCAGCCGGGACAGGGCCATAAGGCAGCCGAAAAGGAAGGCCCCAAGCGTCCCCTTAAAGTCTTCAAAAATCCGCATACCGGCGAAGTCGTGGAAACACGGGGCGGCAATCAGAAGACATTGAAGGCATGGCGTGACGAGTACGGCAAGGAAACCGTCGCAGGCTGGCAGGTCCAGTAAGCCCGGCGCCCCGGCACCCCGGCGCAGGTGGCGCCGGGGTGCGTGCTTCATTTTAAGGCATTTTGATTCAATATAGTGCATTTTGTTTCTTTTGGAGGCGTTATGCCGCGCAAGCGTGAGATACCCACCGGCGAATGCCAGATATGGCTCGGCGTCCTGCTGGATGCCGTCTTTGACCCGACTAGCAAGGTGGTCAATCTGAGTCAGCGGGCCGAACAGATGAATAAGGAAGCTGGTGTAACGCCAAATAAAGGATGGTCGGCCCAAGGGGGAAAGTCTGAGCTATTGTCGATTGCGCGAGATATAACGGATTATCCCGAAGACTATCCGCCAAAGCATCGAGCCGACTTGTTATTGCGCTGGGCTAACCGCTGGGTCATTGATGAAGATTGGTCAAGGCTAAAGGCGAGAGTCAGGAAGCGCCGTCAGCGTTCCGTTTGACCATCTCGCGTTTTACGACCTTAACCGTGGTGGGGCTGCACTCCAGGAGCCGAGCCACTTCCCTGATACTGAAATCCGAGCCATCTTCTTTCTTGGCGTTCAACAGGTTTTCGATCTTCGCCCGCTTCGCGTGATCCTTGGGACGGCCCTTGTATTTCCCCTGGGCGGCAGCCCTGGCGATGCCCTCTTGTGTCCGGCGTCGCCGATCCTCCCAATCTTTTCTCGCCACAGCCGCTAGAACGTCGATCAACATGCGGTTGAGTGAATCCAACGTCCTGTCGGTGAAGTCGTCGCCGCGACTCTCGATCATCGCGGCATGGCTGGTGGGGAGATCGAGCGACACCACCCTAAGCCGTGAGTCTTCGATTTTTCGCCGCAGGCTGTCCCAGCCCTGGGCGTCGAGCCGCGTCAGGCGGTCGATGGCTTCCACTAGGAGCACGTCGCCCGGTCGAGCGTCGGCCAGGAGGCGAGCCAGTTCCTCGCGCTCGCTGGAGGTGCCAGAGGCGTTCTCGCCGTACCACGCGGCCACGGGCCTACCCTGCCCCTCGGCGAAGGCATGAAGGGCGTCACGGGCGCGTGAGGCGTCCTGATCGGCGGTCGAGGCTCGGAGGTAGGCGCGAACGAACATGGCGGGTCAGTTCAAAGGGTCAGAAAGTGGTGGGCCAGTTTACACGGCAAGGGCATCTTTGTGACCCATCCCAACCGCCCTGCCCTGCTGGGCCAGATAGGCTATGCTCAAACTGTCCCGTTTTATTGGGGGTACAGTATTGACTGCTAGAGGCGTTCCGCGAGTCTGGCAAAGGCTGGCAGACCCGAATGAACAAGGCGCTTCGCCAGTTCCTGGCCGAGCACGACGTGAACGAGCTAGACCAGCGATAGAGCCCGCTGGAGCCACCAAAACCCCGCCACGGCGGGGTTTTTTTGTGGCTGGACGGCAGAAGGCGCACCGGCGCCGGTGGATTCCGTATTAATTTGATATTCTGTATTGTATTCCGTATCATATAAGCTATCATATGAAATATGGAATACGATACAGCGGAGGAACTACCCATGGCACGCCCCGGCATCACATACGATCAAGTCGCCGCCGCCGCCGACAAGCTGGTTGGTGAAGGCGAAAACCCCACCATCAAGCGCATCCGGGCCGCGCTGGGCACCGGCAGCCCCAACACGATCCATAAGCACCTGGCTAGCTGGCGTGCCGTGCAGGCGCCCGCAGAGCGCCAGGCCGCCCGTCTGCCCGATGACCTGGCTGCCGCCCTCACCCATGAGATCGAGCGTCAGGCCGCCGCCGCCCGAGCCGAGGCCGAGGCGGACGCCGAGGAGGCCCGCAGCGAAGCCGCCGAGTTGGCAGAGGTCGGCGAGTCCCTGGAGCAGCAGGCCGAGGAGCTGACCGAGCGCGTCGAGACGCTGGAGGGCGAGCGGGATCGCATGGAAGGCGAGCGCGACAGCGCCCGCGCCGAAGCCGAGCGCCTTCGCGCCGAGCTTGAGCAGGAGCGCCACGCGGGCGAGCAGGTTCGCCAGGAGCTTGCCCAGGCGCGTAACCGAGTCGAGACGCTGACCGAGCAGCGCGACGAGGCCCGAGGCGCCCAGCAGCAGGCACAGGAAGCGGCGAAGACGGAGGCCGCTGGCCGCCATGAGGCAGAGCGAGCCCAGGCCGTGGCGGAGGCCCGCGAGCAAAGCGCCCAGCAGCAGGCGAAGGAGCGAGGTGAAGCGCTGGCAGCCGAGCGGGAGGCACGGCAGCAGGAGCAGGAACAGCACCGCCAAGAGCTCGCCCAGGTGCGGGCTGAGAATCAGGGGCGTATCGAGGCCCTGGAGAAGACCGCCCAGGAGGCCCAGCGGGAGGCGTCGAAAGCCAGGGAGCAAGCGGCCAGCCTGAGCGGACAGCTTGAGGCGATGAAGGCGGCACAGGCCCAGGCGAAGGCCGGAACGAAGGCCGGAGCGAAGGCAGGAGCGAAATCCGGGACAACGTCACGCAGCAGCACGCCGCGCCGATCAACGTCGAGTGGAAGCAGCAAGCAGGGCGGGAAGAAAGCGGGAACCGCTGACAAGGAAGAAGCTAAAGGGTCATAGGCGGGAATGGAAAAGCGCCCCTGAAAGACAGGGGCGCTTTACTATGTGCGCATCTTGTGGAAGCGATGCCATATATAACCCCCTGCCCGAAATAGTTTCTTAATGATCCACCAGCCGAGGCGGATCATATAATAATAAGCAACGATGTAGACAATGGCCGTTAGTATGGCGGTGATAAGCAACATGCCGTGACTCCTTTCATCATAAGAGCATTGCCCCAGCCAAGACGACGACCGCCACCAGGATAATGCCATTAACCACGGTCAGCGCCATCATGCTGCGATGGGCTTTCTGGTGGCTTTCATCCAGGGCCTTTTGAGCTTCCTGGACTGTTCCGGTGAAGCGCCGGGCACTTTCCTTCATGGCTTTCTCAGCCTCGGAATAAGCCGCCTTGACTTCGCCTCGATGCTGTTCCAACTCCTTTCCGATGTTGAGTTGCGCCACCGACTGCATGGCGATGGCATATTGGTCGATAGCATCGCGGAACTGTCCGATCAACTCTTTTTGTTGTTGCTGGGACTTCTGATAGAAGTGATCCATCAAGTATTCATTGATACCCAGCATGGCGAAAATTGGGTCATCGTCAGACACCAGGATTTTATGCTTGGTTGCCAAGTGGCTGATAATGGCATCTTTGGAAATGTCGTTCATGGCCCCTTCCTTTTGGAGTAAAAAGGCCCCCGCGAAGCGGGGGCGAGGGTTTCGGGTTTACTCTACGCTACCGAAAGCGGCGTCCAGGGCTTGGAAGGTGTCTGTTCTGACCATCTTGAGGCGCTGTTTTGTCATGATTCCGAAATCGCCGTTATCTAATGCTTCATCGAAAGTCATTTTTGATTCAAGCATTGCCTTAACGTCATCCCCGAAGGTGTTTCGATTGCGTTCGGGAAGATTGACGATTCCGTGAATCCTGTTTTTATAGGTCTGATAAATCTTCATTTGCTCGAAACCCTTGCCGTCTTTTTCGATCTTGCCGAAGTAGGGGTTGAGCCAAACGATGATATTGACGTTTTCCGGCGTAGTCTCGCAAAGGGTTTTCAGGCCGTTGAGCGTGTCTGACATAGCCTGACCGCCAGTAATGACCGTGTGAATATTAACTTCACCGCCCATTTCAACGAGCATGTCATAGGCGCCACTTTCAGCCAGATAGGCAGACAGCGGAATAAACGTCGATGCGCCATTGTCGATGACGAAATCGGTGTCGATGTTTTCGGCGACCGTCTCCATCATCACGTCGAATTTCTTTTGATTAATCCCGGCATTCTCCAGGACGGGGATATAGGTTACTTGCAAAGATTTAAAGCCGGAAAAGGTGTTGTTTACCGGGTCGGTGTCGATGCAGGCGACACTTTTACCTTTGCTGATTTTATATTGTGCCAAGCAGGTGGCCGCGAAACTTTTGCCAACGCCGCCTTTTCCTTGCAGAATAACATCAATAGCCATGATTCTAGTCCTCTATGATTGCTCAGTATAAATCGCTTTCGTCCGGGGTGGGATTATGCGGTGTTCCGGTTTCCGCTTCCCCGAAATCAATTTTCTTGGCTCCCCCTTGCTGATTGCCCGTCGAAGGGGAAGGGGATGATGGTTTCGGTTTTACAGTTGAATGTTTGCTTTTATATTGTGGCCCCACCTCCTTTCTCACGTAGTTCATAAAGTTTCGGTAGCTTAGCGTTATCTTGGGGCGGTCGCCGCTGGCCAGATCGTCATAGATCATGCGCCCGGTTTCGCCCGCTGCCAAGCGTCTCTCAATCTCAGCCTTGTGGGCCATGAACTGCACCCGGCCAAGTCCGCGTTGGGTCATGTTTTGCCCCTCCTGGGAGCCCGAAATCGACGTTGTAGACCAGCCTAGCGGGCCATTCGGCATTTTGCAACATTTTAGTTCATTGTGGTGCATTCTGTTTCATTTTGCTTCATTGCCGGGTGGGTAAGTCGTTCATTTTGCTGCATTATGCGTCATTGTGTTTCATTTTGCTTCATTCCTGGGTCAGCTAGGGGCGCTGTCCTGGCGGTGAACTAAAAAGTAAGATGGAGCCATGGCAGGATGTGCATTGTACAGGTACGCCGCAAGCGGCTACCGTACAATGCAAGGGGCTTACTCGCCCTTCGGGCTCGACGCTGATCCTGCTCTGCGAGGCTGGGCGGCTACCGCCGCCCGACAACGTGCCACCATCCAGTGAGGTGCCAATGGGAAGCCAAACCCGCGTCCGAAAGAAAGCCATCTATGTATGGGTGAAAGAGGACGAGAAAGAACAGATCGAGAGTAACGCCAAGGCATGTAACAAGAGTGCATCATCGTTCCTGCGTGACCTGGGCATGGGGTATGTTCCTAAGTCGATGATCGACCATGACGCCGTTGGCGACTTGATGCAGTTGAACGGCGATTTAGGTCGCCTGGGCGGCTTGCTGAAAATGTGGCTGACCAATGATGAAGACTTCCGGGGCCGGGAGGGTGAGATGCTGGAAGTGACCACGCTGCTATCTCGGATCAATGAGCTTCGGGAAGAAATAAGAGAGAAGGTGCGTTCTGTATGATCGCCAAACGGATTCCTGCCAAGAAGGGGCAGGGAAGCTATAAGCAGTTGGCGGAGTATATTACTGATCGTCATGGTAATGGCGAAAAGGCGTCTGATGTTCGCATAACTAATGATGCCACGTCTGATGACCTCGATGACCTAATCTTTAATGTTCAGCGCGTGCAGGCTGGGAATACTCGTTCCAAGGCAAACAAAAACTTTCATTTGATGATCTCGTTCAACCCCAATGATAAAATATCTGTCGAGCAGATTCATCAAATAGAAGACGAAGCGTGTAAGGCGTTGGGGCTGGATCATCACCAGCGTGTCAGCGCTATTCATCACGATACTGACAATCTTCATATTCATGTTGCGATCAATAAAGTTGACCCCAAAACATTGAATAATGTTGATCCATCACACGGCCATTATAAGTTGCAGTCGCTTTGTGCCGAGATGGAAAAACGTTATGGCCTTGAGGTCGACAAGGGTAAGTCTTCCCAGGAGGTGGGAGGGAAGGCATCGGATATGGAGGTACATTCTGGCGTTCAATCGTTCAAGGGGTGGGCTAAGCGAGAAATAAAGCCGTCGCTGGTGTTGGCCTTGGAGTCGTCTAAAGGCTGGGGTGACTTCCATAAGGCGTTGTCTTCCCATGGTGTTGAAATTGCGCCGCGTGGTGCCGGTTTTGTTTTGCGGGACATTAATAATCACGACCTTTCGATGAAGGCGAGTGATTTAGGTAGAGCGTTTTCCAAGTCGTCCATCGAGGCGAAGCTGGGGGAGTATCAAGCGAATCCCCAAGCCAAGCAGAACCAGGGGAGCGCCAAAGGATATAAAGCCAAGCCGATGAACAATCGGCATGAGGCCAACAAGCTGTTTGCCGAGTACCAGAAGCAGATGCGAGAGCGGAAGGCCGAGAAACAGAATGCCTTGAAGGCAATTCGTGACGAGCGCTTCGCCCGTGAGTCGGCGATTAAACGCGAGTCCAGTCGCCGGCGTGGTGCCATCAAGCAAGACCTGACCTTGGGCCGGCGTACCAAGCGGCGCACCTATCAGCAGATCGGCGCCGAGACTGCCGCGCAGCTCGCCGAGGTTCGCAAGGAGGCCCAAGAGGCGCGGCGCGTCGTCCATGAGTCGACGGGCACGACGACCTGGAGCCAGTGGCTTGCGCAAGAGGCCCTGGCGGGGCGCGACGAGGCGTTGCAGGCCCTGCGCGGCCAGAAGCACCGCCCGCAGCGCGGCGACCGCGAGCAGCGGCTAGAGGGCTTGGATGAAGCCGGCGTCAAGGCCGGAGCGTCCAGGGTGAACCGCAGCGGTGATGTCTTCTACGGCAAGGCGGTGAGGGATCGAGGCAGTGAAGTCAGCGTCGAGCAGGCCGAGGAAGGCGATGTTGCCAAGGCGTTGAGCGTGGCCGCAGGGCGCTACAAGGAGGGCGTCGAAGTGGTCGGCGACGATGCCTTCAAGGCCGCAGCGGCACGCATTGCCGGAGAGCACGGCGTCCCCGTGACGTTCTCCGACGAGCGGCTAGAGGCCGTCAGGAAGGCCGTCAGCGACGCCCGCGAGAAGGGCGCCACGCCACGCCACGGCAAGGCTGCCGAGCGTACCCAGGCGGTGCGCGACTACATCGAGAAACGCAACGCGGCACGGGACAAAACTAGTAATATATTTTATCATCGTGAGAAGCAGGAGGCAGACACTGGCCCCGCTACATACAGGGGTCAGCGCAATATCGAAGGTGGTGGCAAGGTCGCGCTATACGAGAGAAAGGGTGAAATGTTGGTTGCATCCATCTCGCCCACCGAGGCGGCACGGCTCAAGCGGACCAAGGTGGGAGCCACCGTGGAGCTAACACGCCAAGGTGTGCGGCAGGAGACAACCAGGAACAAAGGAGTTGAGCGATGAAAATGGAAGCCGGATTAAGAGCCCAATCGAAAGAAGGGGGGCAGGGCAAACGGATAGCAACGCGCCTTGCTGTCCTTGTTTTCGGTATCTTGTTGTGCAATATCGCGCCGACGCAGTATCTCGCCAGTCAGTTTTCTTATGACTCGGTATTAGGTGGCGCTGTTATCGGTCATTTCTATTGGCCGTGGTCATGGGTCGTGTGGGCGACCGATTACTACACCAACTATCCTGGCCTTTTTCAAAACGCACTAAAGATCGCCGTGGCTGGTCTGGTGGTGCTGGTAATGATTTGGGCGACCGTTATTTTCATGACCTCGCGCAAAGGTAAACCGATCCAGAATTTGCACGGTTCGGCACATTGGGCCACCGAGGACGAGGTAAAGGAAACCGGGCTGACCGAGGGCGCGGGCGTCTATGTCGGCGCCTGGAAGCCCAAGAAGAAAGGGCCGCCCAAGTACCTGCGCCACAATGGCCCCGAGCATGTTCTGGCCTTCGCGCCGACCCGTTCCGGTAAGGGTGTCGGCCTTGTGGTGCCCACGCTGCTGAGTTGGCCGGCATCCACCGTGGTGCTGGACAACAAGGGCGAGAACTACGCCCTAAGCGCCGGGTGGCGCGAGCAGTACGCCGACAACATCATCCAGCGTTTCGATACGACCGCCTCACCGGACGACGAGGCAGACGCGCACCGGGCCTATTTCAACCCCCTGGCCGAACTGGACATTGGCGGCGAGCGGGAATATGGCGACGTTCAGAATCTGGTGGAGGTGCTGGCCTCACCGAACGACCCCAACGCCCGGTCAGATGCCCACTTCGATGAAACCGCCAAGGCGTTCTTGGTGGGCTACCTGCTGCATATCTGCCGTAAAGCCAAGGCCGAGGGCAAGACCGCCACGCTGGGCGAGGCGGCTATCGAGTTGTCGGATAGCCCGTTCGAGGAAATCGCCGAAGACATGGTCGGCAGTGACAGCGTTCACGTCCGCATGTCCGGCCAGGACATGCTCGACCGCGAGGATCGCGAGCGTTCGGGGGTGCTGTCCACGGCAAAGCGCTATCTGTCCCTGTTCCGCGACCCGGTGATTGCCCACAACACCAGCAAGAGCACGTTCCGCGTGGCCGACCTGATGAACGGCGACCATCCCATGTCGCTGTATCTGGTGATCCAACAGCGGGACAAGAAGCGGATTCGCCCGTTGATCCGGCTGATGGTCACGCAAACCCTGCTGGGCCTGCTGCCCGAACTGGAGTTCCTGGACGGCCAGCCGGTCAAGAGCTATGACCACCGGCTGCTGATGTTGCTCGATGAGTTTCCGACCCTGGGCTATCTGCATGTGGTCGAGGAATCCATCGCCTACCTCGCCGGCTATGGCATCAAGTGTTACCTGATCGTTCAGGATTTGACCCAGCTAAACCGGGCCTATGGCAAAGAGGAATCCATCGTTTCCAACTGCCATATCCGCATCGCCTACGCGCCCAACAAGGTCGAGACTGCCGAACTGCTATCGAAAATGTCGGGTACGACCACCGTGGTGAAGCGCAGCGTTCAGACCAGCGGCAAGCGCCATGGTTGGTTCCTCAGCAACGTCTCGGAGTCCTGGCAGGAGGTCCAGCGGCCCTTGCTGACCGCCGACGAGGCGATGCGGCTGCCCGGTGCCGAGAAGGAGAAGGACGCCAAAGGCAACGAACGGATCGTCTCGCCGGGGGACATGCTGATTTTCGTCGCCGGTCAGTCGCCGATCTATGGCCAACAGATTCTGTTCTTCAAGGATGACAACTTCCTGGCCCGTGCTGCCATCGAGGCCGGCAGCGGCGGGCCGTCAGGGGAGAGCGTGTTGCTCAAGGGCGAAGACGACCAGGAGGACGACGACCTGAGCGACGAGCCCGTGAGTGACCAGGAGCAGGAGGCCGGCGCCGAGAGCGACCAGGACGATGACCAGGGCGAATCGCCCAACCTCAAGGACGACAAGAAGCGGGGGAGCCTATGGACCCTCGCGCGTTGAAGGTCGGCGCGCTTGTCCTGGCCATCGGCGTCGCCACTATCGGCGGCGCCGCAGCCACCGGGCTTCGCGTGAACCTGACCGACAGCTACCCGCGTGGCGTGTGGCACATGACAAGCGGCGACGCCTACGAGCGCGGTTCCATGGTGATCGCCTGCCCGCCGCTGCGCGTGGTGGACCTCGCCAAGTCTCGCGGCTACCTGACCAACGGCAAGTGCCCCGGCAATGTGCCGCCGTTGCTCAAGCGCGTGGTCGCCGTGGCCGGGGATCGCGTCAGCGTCGACCCCGATGGGGTGCGCGTCAACGGCGAGCGTGTCGCCCGGTCCCGTCCGCTGGAGGCGGATGCAGGAGGGCGCCCAATGCCGACCCCCGAGGCTGGCGACGTGGCGCCGGGGACCGTCTGGCTGATGAGCGACAGCAATCCCGAGAGCTTCGACAGCCGCTATTTCGGCGCCGTCGAGGCGTCGCGGATCGAAGGGGTGGCCACCCCCCTGATGCTATGGGACGACGCAGCGGAGGCGTTATGAGGCAACTGGCATGGAATCTCGCATTGGTCGTGGTGAGCGGCTTCATCGGCATGGTGGCGTGGGAGTCGCTGGCCCTGCTGCCGATGGTGGTGGCGCTGCCGGCGTTGTGGACGATGGCCCGAGGCCGCTGGGCGGCCTTCGCCGTGGCCGGCGCCTACTATCTCGCCGTCTCGCGGGGGCTGATAACCGGCACCGCGACATACTTCGACGCCGGAATTGCCTATGGCACCGCCATTTGGCTGCTGGCCGGCGTTGCCCTGGCGGCCTGCTGGGGCATCGCCTGGACCGACAACCTTGCCCAGCGCCCGCTGAGGGCGTTCCTGGCCCTGCTGGCAACCACCGTGCCGCCTGTCGGCATCGTCGGCTGGGCGAGCCCCGTGGTCGCCGCTGGAGCGCTGTTCCCTGGCTGGCACTGGTGGGGGCTGGTGGCCGTGGTCGCGCTGATGCTGGCCATGGTGTGGCGGCCTTGGCTGGCCGGGGTTCCGGTCGTCTGGCTGCTGGTGTCGCCGCTAACGGCGACCGCCACGCCGTTGCCCGGCTGGCAGGGGCACGATAGCCAACTGGAGTATCGCGGCGGCGCCGACTTGGCCGGCGCGTTTCGCCGGCAACGGCACTGGCTCGATGCCTTGGACGACGCCCCGGCAGGTGTCCATGTCCTGCCCGAGTCCACCACCGGCCCCTGGACCGATACCAGCGCTTCCCTTTGGCGTTCCCTACCGTCCGGCCATCGGGTGCTGATGGGCGGCACCGTCATGGCCGGAGACAAGACCGACAACGTGGTGATCGACTACCAGAACGGCGAAGGCGAAGTCGTCTACCGGCAGCGGATGCCGGTACCGCTGAGCATGTGGCGCCCGTGGCAGGACGGCAGCACCCGCGCCCATTGGTTCGCCAACCCGGTCATCGAGGTTGGGGGACAGAACGTGGCCCCGCTGATTTGCTACGAGATGTTCCTGACGTGGCCCGTACTGCAATCCGTCGCTGCCGGCGCCGACGTGCTCGTTGGCATGGCCAACGACTGGTGGGCCAGCCAAACCTCCATCCCGACCATCCAGCAAACCCATATCGCCGCCTGGGGCGCGTTGTTCTCGCTGCCCGTGGTGACGGCCATCAATACGTGAGGACGTGAGCTATGGACCTTCCCGTTGATTGTGCGCCGAACGTGGCGCCGGACACCCTGGAGCAAATCGCGCATGTCGAGTCGCGGGGCGACCCCCTGGCCATCCATGTGAATGATGCCGGGGGCGTCGAATACCCGACGCCCAAGACCCTGGACGAAGCGGCGGCCATCGCCGCCCGGCTGATCGCCGAGGGGCACAGCGTCGACATGGGCGCCATGCAGATCAACAGCACCAACCTGGACTGGCTGGGCATGACGCCGGCAGAGGTCTACGACCCCTGCATGAATGTCGCGGCGGGTGGCCGCGTACTGACCGAAGCCTATCAGCGGGCCGCCGCCGAGTTTGGCCCCGGTCAGCGGGCGTTGCAGGCCGCATTGTCGGCCTATAACACCGGCAGTTTCACCGCCGGTTTCGAGAACGGTTATATCGAGCGGTACGGACTGGTGCCGTCCGTGGCGAACCTGGAGAAGCAAGCCGCTGAGGCCGACACCAGCATCGACCTGAGCGCCTTCCAGCGAACCCCTGACTGGCTCGCCCAGGTGTCGACCAAGGCCCAGGCCGCCCCCGAGCCCCAGGAAGCCCAGGAGGGGCAGGATGGCGTGGCCCAGGCCGCCCCCCAGGCGGCGCCGACCGCCGCCGACCCGTACACGGCGGGCACCGCCGTCAGCCTGGAATATCTGAACTGACCACCCACGGAAGGGAAGAACCCCGATGCGTGTATTTATCGCCGAAAAACCGGAGCTTGGCCGAGCGATCGCTGATGCGATCGGTGGTGGCCAGAAGGACGGCGGATGCATCCGTTGCGGTAGCGACGATGTAGTGACCTGGTGCTTTGGCCACCTGCTGGAGTTGACCGACCCGGAAGACCACGACCCCACGGCCAAGCAGTGGGCGATGGAGCGGCTACCTCTGCGCTGGCCCATCGAGCACAAGCCGATAAAGGACAAGAATGACCAGATCAAACTAATCAAGCGGCTGGTCGGACAAGCTACTGAGGTTGTGAATGCTGGTGACGTTGATGAACAGGGTCAGCTACTTATTGATGAATTGCTGGACTATATCGGCAATACCAAGCCGGTAAAGAGAATCCTAATTAGTGATATGAATAAAAAGATCGTGCAACGTAGCTTAGATAATTTGCGCGATAATAAAGAGTTTTACGGGCTGTACCAAAGTGCTCTCGCTCAAGCGGTTGCTGATCAACATTACGGCTACAACCTGACCCGCGCCTATACCCTGGCCGGTCGAGCGGCCGGCGCCGATCATGTCTTGTCGGTGGGGCGCGTTCAGACGCCGATCCTTGGGCTGGTGGTGCGCCGCGACCGCGCTCACGAAGGGCACGCCAGTCATGTCTATTACGACCTCGGCGCGACCTTTGCCGGCGAGGGTGGCGAGTTCGCCGCCCGCTACCGTCCCGGCGATGACGCCCCGGTGGACGACAAGGGGAGGGTGATCGACCAGGAGTTCGCCCAGCGCGTGGCCCAGGCCATCGAGGGGCAACCCGCCAACGTGTTCAACGCCAAGACGGAAGACAAGCAGACCCCGCCGCCGCTGCCGTATAACCTGCTGAACCTGCAAGCCGACGCCAGCCGGAAGTTCGGATTTAGCCCGGACAAGACCTTGAAGACCACCCAGGCGCTGCGCGAGCGGCACCGCTTGATTACCTACAACCGGAGTGACTGCGAATACCTGAGCGACGAGCAGCACGCCGACGCGCCCGGCGTGCTCGATGCCATCGCCAACACCGCGCCGGTGCTGGGCAAGGCCGCCCAGGCTGCCGACCCGACGCTGAAAAGCCGGGCCTACAACTCCGCGAACGTCTCGGCGCATCACGCCATCATCCCGACGCAGACCAGCGGCGACCTGGAGAAGCTGACCGACGACGAGGCGAAGCTCTATCAGCTGATCGCCCGGCAGTTCATCGCCCAGCACTGGCCGCCCGAGCAGTACCGTCAAACGACCCTCGACCTGGAGGTGGCAGGTCATGCCTTCCGCGTGACCGCCAAGGTGGTTACGTCGCTCGGCTGGAAACGCCTCTACAAGCAGGATGCCGATAACGAGGAAGTTCACGGCGACGGCGAGGACGACGACAGCGCGGCCAACCTGGAGTGGGTGACAGCGGACATGCCGCTGACCTGCCAAGGGGCGACGGTCGCCGAGAAAAAGACCCAGCCGCCGAAGCGGTACACCATGGCCGCCCTGTTGAAAGACCTGGCGCGGGTGGCGAAGTACGTCACCGACGAGCGCGTGAAAAAGCTCCTACTCGCCAAGGATCAGGAGAAGAGAGGGGAGCACGGTGGCATCGGCACCCCCGCGACCCGAAGCGCGATCATCGAGGCGCTGATGAAACGCGGCTTCCTGGAGGAGAAGGGCAAGAAGGTCCAGAGCACCGGCCTGGGACGCGAGTTCCACGACCTGCTGCCCGCGTCGGCGACGGCGCCCGACATGACCGCCTTGTGGCATGAGCAGCAAGAGCAAATCCGGCAGGGGGCGATGACCCTGGAGCAGTTCGTTGATGGCGTCGCTGAGCACGTCGCCGGTGAGATCGAGCGGATCAAGGCCGAGGGCGTGCAGATCGAGGCGGCCAGCGGCCCGGAGTGTCCCGAGTGCGGCGAGGGCGTGTTGCGTCGCCGGAAGGGATCGAAGGGCCATTTTTGGGGCTGCAATCGCTACCCCGAATGCAAGGCGACGCGGCCCGACAAGGGCGGCAAGCCGCAGATGACCAAACCCAAGTCCGGCAGTCAGGCGCAGGTGTCGGATATTCCGTGCCCCGAGTGCGGCGAGCCGCTGGTAAGGCGCCGCAGCAAGGGAGGTAAGGGGCACTGGTGGGGATGCTCGGGCTTCCCCAAATGCGCCGCCCGCTTCGCCGACCGGCGAGGTAAACCCCAACTGGAAAACGCCAAGGAGAAGCACGATGGCTGACTATCAGACGGCGACGACCGACGAAGGAATGGACCGCACGGAGCAGCTTCTAGGTGAGCTTGCGCCGGGGGAAATGCTGGAGGTGGACCCGGAGCACGCCGAGGCGATGGGCGCGTTTGAGGACGACGCCTTGAGCGAGGATGACGCCCTGGACAGTGCTGCCGAGGATGACGGGGAGGCCGTATGAGCAAGAAGCGCCCATATCACGAGCAGATCGCCGAACGCCTGATCGAGCAGTTGCAGCAAGGCACCGCGCCCTGGCAGAAGCCATGGGCGCCGGGGGAACGTTCGATGCCGCATAACCCCGTGTCGGGCACCCGCTACAAGGGGGCCAATGCCCTATGGCTGGAGATGCAGGGGCGCGGCGACCCGCGTTGGCTGACCTACAAGCAGGCGCAGAAGATCGGCGCCCAGGTACGGAAGGGGGAGAAGTCGACCCCCGTTCAATACTGGAAGTTCAGCGAGGAACGTACCAAGCGTGACGAGGGCGGCAAGCCTGTTATCGGCGAAGACGGCAAGCCCGAAAAGGAGAAGGTGCAGCTCGAAAAGCCCAAGGTGTTTTGGGCCAATGTCTTCAACGGCGAGCAAGTCGAGGGCCTGCCGGCCCTGGTGCGCCCCAAGGACACCCCGGAAGCCGCATTCGAGCGCCACGAACGGGCCGAGAAGGTGCTGGCCAATACCGATGTCTCGATCAACCATGTGAACGGCGACCGGGCCTTCTATCGACCGTCCACCGACTCGATCACGCTGCCGGAGAAGGAGCAGTTCCACACCCCGGACGGCTACTACGCCACCGCCCTGCACGAATTGGGGCACTCGACCGGGCACCCGTCGCGGCTCAATCGCGACCTGACGGGGCCGTTTGGCAGCGAGCAGTACGCCCGCGAGGAGATGCGTGCCGAAATATCGTCGCTTATGGTCGGCGACGAGCTCGGAATCGGCCACGACCCCGGCCAGCACGCCGCCTATGTCGGGTCATGGATCAAGGTTCTGCAGGAGGACTCCAAAGAGATCGTCCGGGCCGCCCGTGATGCCGAGCACATCATGCGCACGGTGACGGCCCTGGAGCACAGCCTAGAGCACAGCCAGGAGGTGGCCGCGCAGTATCGCAAGGGCGACCCGGAGCCAGCCCAGGAGCAAGGCCAGGATCGGGAGCCGGAAGGCCCGTTGACCCAGGCCGAGAAAGAGGCGGAGGCGGCGAAAGACGCCCGCGATGTTGCCGAGTACCAGCAGCGCAGTCAGGAGGGGGCGGAGGTGGAGAAACGCCAAGATCAGCAGAAGGCCCAAGCCAAGGGGCCGACTTATCTTAATGTCCCGTATCGCGAGAAGGACGAGGCCAAGGCGCTCGGCGCGAAGTGGGACCGCAAGCAAAAAAGCTGGTATGCCCCGGCTGGCATGGATACCGCGCCATTCGCCCGCTGGCTGGGCCAGCCGCAACAGCAGCAGAGCAAGCCGGTGGAAGCCCAATTCGCCGAGGCCCTGGCCGACAACGGTTTGAAGGTCCAGGGGACGCCGCAGATGGATGGGCAGCTTCATCGCGTGCCGGTCGAGGGCGACCGCAAGGGCCAGCAGAGCGGCGCTTATGTCGGCTATACCGATGGCCACCCTGCCGGCATGATCCAGAACTTCCGCGCCGGCACCAAGGTGAACTGGAAAGCTGACGGCGTGCAGACGCAGCCGATCAGCGCCAAGGAGCGGGAGCGGATGGAGGTCGAGGCCAAGGCGAAGCGGGAAGAACGGGCCGCCGAGCGGCAAGCAGGCTTCCAGGCCCGCGCCCAGGACTGCGCCCAGGAGTGGGGGCGCATGAAGCAGGCGAATCCCGGTCACGCCTACCTTGCCGGCAAAGGCGTCCAGGCCCACGGCCTCAAGGAAGACGACCAGGGCCGGCTGGCGGTGCCTGCCATCGACACCAAAGGGCACCTTTGGTCCCTCCAGCGGATCGCTTCACAGGCAGATGGCGGCAGCTTCAAGGGCTTCGACAAGGGCACCCAGAAAGAAGGGCACTTTCATGCCATCGGTGGCCTCGATGCGCTGGCCCAGGCGGATACCCTGATGATCGCCGAGGGCTATGCCACCGGGGCCACGATCCATGAGGCCACCGGGCGCCCGGTCGCCGTGGCCTTCGACTCCAACAACCTGCCCGCCGTGGCCAAGGCACTCAAGGAAGAATGGCCCGATAAGCAGGTGGTGATCGCTGCTGACAACGACCAAGTGCAGGAGGTGGAGCGCGGCAAGAATCCTGGCATCCAGAAGGCCCACGAAGCGGCGGACGCCGTGGGGGGCGGGGTGGCAGTGCCGCACTTTACCCGCGTCGATAAGGGCCTGAGCGACTTCAACGACATGGAGCGGGAGGACGGTCGCGCCTCGGTGCAGACCAATATCGAGGCCGCCGTGGCGCTCCACAAGAAGCGAGCCTATGAGCAGGCACAGCAGGCCAAGGCGAAGCAGCACGACCGGCAGCCGGAGCGCGGCAAGGCGAAAGTGGCTGGCGTTGAGCGGTAGCCGAAATGCCCCGGACGAGACAGAAGGCGTGATTCTTCACGCCTTTTTTATCAGCCTGTGATAGTGGTGCTTCAGGTGTTGAGATTTAACGGAAGGCCGGAAAATTCCGGCTTTATATTATTTAATATTAAACCTTAATTCTTTTCAAGACACGAAGCATGTTGTCAATCACATTTACGTTGTAAACCCATTCGGGGAACTCATCAAGTGACGGAATCATGATGTCTTTAAGCGTCCTGTTAGCTTGCCGACCATAACTATATCGGTACTTGTTGTGGCGAATGCATACGCAATAGAAGAGTTTTTCTGATTCTGTTAAATCAATTTTTGGTTTTAAGTAGAATAAATCTCTTCCAGAGTAGAATGGTTCTGGCTGTAAGAATGTTTCAAGAACCGACCCTCCGCCAGCTACAGTTAACACTCCTCCCTCGATAGGCTCAATGTCCGGCAGCTTTTTTACTTTCGCCGAAACACCATTATTCCTAGAGCTTCGAGATACAAAATTAATTCCATCGTCTGTTTGAATGAGTCTGTTTAGCTCAAGGTTTGTACCATATATAACATCAAAAACTTCACTCACGGGGACCATGTCAAACCTCGTTCATTATGTTGAAAAGAGCATAGTTTTTTACTACTTCCTCAAAGTCTCTTTTCTCAATTAATGAATAGTCCGTTTCAAGATACGCTTCAGCGATCCATTCGTCATCGGCTGTAATTCTTTCTGTAACAGACTCGCCAGGGTGTACTTCGTTGTTACGGTATGCTTCAATCCACTTATCTTTAATAACTTGCCACTCGTGATTCAAGTCTACCCTGCCCATGTGCTTTGTTTTTACGAAACCGTCTTCCCGCCAGTAACCGAACCAAGTTTTTTTCTTTGATTCTTCGTGTGGGGTGTGGGCTTCAAAAACTACTATGCAAGTCACTGTGCCTACAGGATAGAAAAGTTCACCGGGCATTGACATGACAGCTTTGAGGGTGTGCCTAGCCAATATCTCATGCTTTGCTAATGACGGTTTTATAACACTGCTTACTGGAATGATGGCAACTCCAGTCCCACCCACAGAAAGGTGGTCCAGCATGTGTTTTACAAAATACAGTTCGTGAAGCTCAGAGTCGCTCTTTGCTTGAGCATATGGGGGATTTAAAAAACCAACATTAGGTTTCATTTTGGCAACTGAATCAATTATAGCATTATCAAAGCAACTACCTTGATGAAGATTTGCCTTCCCGTCCCCTCTCAGTATCATGTTGCTTGCAGCCAGGGCAAACATTTTAGGGCTGTTTTCTATTCCAATTAAGCGGTTTCTTTTTATGTCATTGATTTCATCGGTTGTTACCGCGGTCTTAAGCATGGCCTGCATGGCAGATATGAGAAATGCGCCGGTGCCTGCGCAAATATCTAAAACTTTATCTCGCTTGGTTATATTTGCAATTTCACAAAATAGCTCGGTTACATGTCTTGGGGTTAATACTATCCCGAGAGCTTTTTTATCCCCACCTGTATACTTCAAAAATTCGCCATAGAAATGACCGACAACATCAAAATTATGGTAGACGCTTATGAATGGCCAAACATTTTCATTTATTTCGTTTACGATCTCATATAAAACACCTTGCGGGTATTTTTTGGCTAGCTTTGAGTCAGGTTTTCCAAGGTTGGGTTGAGTGGCAACATTGGCATATGGCTGAAGCATGGTATTCTTCTTTGCTTGCGGTATTTCAGCCGTATCCAGCTCTCTTTTGATGGCATCTAACCAGTAATCAGGCATGTCTTCTGCGCTATAATTTCTATAGGATTTTGCAAATGCCTGGTTCATCAAAGCGATCAAAGTTCCACTAACCAGAAGGGGTTTGTCTTCTTCTGATATTTTGGCGCTTGTCCAGATAAATTCGTGCAAATCTTTTGCGAAGCCGATCAAGTCTTGGTGACGCCTTCTTTCAACCTCAGGGTCAAAGGCTGATAGTCGGTAGTAATCATCGAACGGCAAGATTTTATCTACTATGTAGCCGCTCTCATTACAAAACTCCTTAACACTGTCGCTTCCGCAAGGTATAAGGAAGTTTGATATTTTTATGTTTGATTCATTGGTTCCGCTAACAGCGACAGCAATAACAGTATATTCTTTTGATAAGAATTTAGCGTAGTGAATGGCGCCATCCACAGCATATTTTACAGGTTCATTTCTGTCCTTGCTGGAGTGGTTTCTTGGGTCTGATTTGCATTCAAATACTATGATGAAGTTGTAGTCAAGGGTGGTTGTGACTACAAATTCTGGATAGCCTGCATTTAAACTTCCAGTTTTGCTGGCCTTAGACAAGAGCTTTTTTATTTTCTTGATTTCTGATTTTTGCTCTTCTATTGTTATGTGATTATCGGGCTCGTAATACTTTAGCTCCCTAAGAAAATCTCTCACATAGTTTTCGGTAACTCTTTCCATGTCTGGACGACTCTTGAATAAGGTTATAATAGAATAATTCGGCATTATACGCTAAAACATTGGATTTCGCCACTATGCATGGTATGGGCTTTAGCTTCGGTATCAAGTTAACGAATGCTTGGTGCTTTGAATCTGTCCTCACCGTTCGATCCAATGAGCCGGTCCTTGGCTACCGCTTCACGGGCATTGATGCAGTTAGGGTCGTCCCGTAACTCGCCAGGATTGTTGCGGCACTTATCGTCAACTTCCTTGGCGAACTCGATGTTCTTGGTGAACTCCTTGATGGTATATATCCGGTCGGCAACCTGGGAGTCATCGTTAGCATGAGCGTGAGCCGCGACAACCAGAACGGCGAACAGGGTTGAGATAAAGGCTGATTTCTTCATGGGATTCTCGCTCCTTCACTTTGGCGTTAAAAAGGGCCGCCAGAATGGCGGCCAAGAGGGGATGAGATTACTGGCCTTGCCAGGGTCTTGCGACAATGTCCTTGGTAATCATGATGTTGAAGCGATACCCCTTGCGGATTCTCAAGGTCGGCTGAATATTCATGTTGCGGCGGATCATCTCTTGACCGACTTGGCCGAATTGCTGGCCAAGCTGCGCCGCCATGACCTGATTGGCGTCGTAACCGTCTTGCCCCTCGGAATCAGGCTGGGAGAGTTGGGCCGCACCGGCGATGACCGACAACATGAAGGCTTGTCCGAAGGTACGCCAATAGTGGTTGTCCACCTGATCGTGGAAGCCCGCGAAGCCCTCTTGATCGCTGCCCGGCATGGATTGAATGTTCAGGGCGCTGCCATCGGGGTAGATGATGCGATTCCAGACGATCAATACCCGTTCCTGCCCCATGGCCACGTTGCTGTCATAGCGACCATAGAGGCGCGAGCCCTGGGGGATCATCAAGTGCTCGCCGGTGGCGCTGTCATAGACGTTCTGGCTGACCTGGGCAATCATCCGGCCCGGAAGGTCGGAGTTGATGCCGGAGATCATCACGCCGGGAATGACGGTGCCGGTCCTGATCGTGAAGGGCGAGGGGAGGGCCTGACGGGATTCGTTCAGGCGGTATTGGTCGCCCTGCTGGCCACTCAGGAACTCTTGTTTCTGGCCCTGCATGTTCTGCGCCTGATACTCGTTTTCCTGGCCCATCAGGCCGGCAGGAACGTTGCCACCACCCATGCCGGAGGGCAGCGAGGAGCGAGTCGCCTGGGCCGATCCTGGCGCCTGGGGCGCCTGCGTGGCCCCGGCATAGCTGCTGCTGGTCGGGCGGCCCTGTCCTTGAGATTGGCGGTTGTCGCTGACGCTGGTGTTGCTATCCAGGGCGGCGAGCATGTTTTCCATGCGGCGCTGGCGAATTTCCTCCGCGAACCGGCTTTCCTGATTGTTCGGCGCGTTCGCTTCCGGGACAGGCGCGTTTGCTTCGGGGGCCGGTTGCTCGGCCTCGGCTTCGGGGGCAGCTTCAGACCCTTGCGGCATGGCCCAATCCATACGGCCTTCGGGTTCTTCCTCGCCTGGGATCATCCCGGAGTTCGGCGAGTTGGCTAGCCATTCCTGTACATAGTTGCTATCGCCACCGCCTTCGCCGGCATTGGCGATAACCCCGCTTTCCCGCTGATCGCTGGTCTGGCCACGCTTGTGGATGCCGTAAGCGAGGAACGCGACCACGATGGCCACCACCAGCCCGAAGATGAACACCGGGACCGGCGAGAGCCCGCGAACGTTGAGCTTCGGCTTGTCGGTGACGCCCGGTTGGCTGGGCGAGTTTTCGGGCCGCAGGCTTTCGTCCTTAGCCATAAGTCCCCCTCAGTCGGTGGATGTTGAAGTGTCGAGGGCCGGCGCATTCAGCGGCATGAGCCCACCAGGGCGGATGCCATAGACCCGCGAGATTCGCACGTCCGTGGCGAAAAGCCGGAGCAGATATTGGCCGTTGCGGAAGCCGTCCAGGACGTAGCTGACGGGGATGCCGCCCGTGGTGCTGACGGCATAGCCACGATTCCGCAGGGCGCTATCCAGCGCCCGCGAGAACGGCTTGGGTTCGACCTGATAGTGAAACGTCGTCCTGCCAGGGGCATAGAACGGTGAGAGCAGTTCCACCGCGTCCTGAGCCATGTCGGCGGCTTGAGGCGGTGTCAGCGTCATGGCTTCCACATTGCCGCTGCGCGGCTGCACAGCGCAGCCAGAGAGCACAGCGAGGCAAAGCAGCGGGGCGATAAGGCGAGAGAGTTTCATCCGTGAGTCCCCCTTACTGGCGCTCGATGGTGACGCGGGTTTGCTGATCGCCAACGCCAGCCACCAGGGCGGCCCGGTCGAAAAGCTGATCGACAATGAAGCGGTCGCCACGGAGCCGGTAGTTAACGATTTGCTCCTGATCGTCGGGGCCAATCGACACCAGGACCGGCGCTTCGCGGTGCTGCATGGAGGCAGGCATTTGGATGACCGTCTTCACGCCGTCGTTATAGACCCGAACAGGCCGCCAGGAGGCTTCGCCCTCGATGCGGTATTCAAAATCCAGGTCGGCGACCTGATGGCCGGTTCCGGTGATGGTGTTGTCTTGACGATGCTGCTGGACCTGCTGGCGATACTCGGCCACTTCCTGCTGGATATTGCTCGGATAGACGAACGAAATTTCCGGCATCCAGTCGTCGGTGCGACTCTTGAGCGTCAGTTGATAGTCGCGGCGATTGGTCAGGATCGACATGGAGGTTTCCAGCCCCACGTCGGTCGGCTTCACCATGACGTGCGTGGTCTGGCTTTGGCCCGACCCGGACGTGCCGAGGCTGGTATTCCAGCGCACGCTATCGGCGATGTTGATGTTGTTCACGACCTCGCCCGGCTCCAGGCTGATGCTGCACAGGCGCAGCGGGGCGCACACTACGGCGGGCATCCCCGCGCCATAGAGGTAGGTGATCGAGCCATTATCCCCGCGAACCGGCTCGTTGTTGTTGTTGCTGATCCACTCTCGGGCCAGCCGGGCGCCGCGTGCTTCCTTGGCGTTCATCGCGGGGTTGTTTGTCGACAGAAATTGCGTGGTGTCCAGGCTGGGAACCTGGGAGTTTGCCACGGCGGCGGAGGCGCCGCCGAGAAGCAGTGTCAGAGCCAGAATGCTGCGTTTCATGGTATCCATCCCCTTAGTCGATCTCTGTCCAGTTCAGGCTGGTGATGTTGATGCTGGCCGGGTTGCGAATGACGCCGGCTTCGTTCGACGGTGCAATGTCTTCAATGGTGATGACGGCGCGCCAGTTCGTCGGCGTGCCGACGACTTCGCCGCCCTTCCTGGCCCGAGTGGTTTCGGTCCACTCGACTTGCCAAGTGTTCTGGCTGAGTGGGAGAGCGGATTGCACGTCGACGGAAATGGTGCGAGTCCGAGCCGTGTTGAAGGGATCGCGCTCGCGGAAAAAGTCATTCAGGAAGGTGTAAGCCTGACCACCACTCGAGACCAGGGCATAAGCGTCCTCGATGTTGCTGCGCATGGCGGCAGCATCGACATAGACGCTTCGCGTATCCGCGATAAAGTCCTGCATTTCCGCTTTCTTGATGCGGGCAGACGATGGCTGAACCTGATCGGCAGTCCCCACGGCTTGCGTTCTGCCGAACTTGTCGACCTCGACCACGTAGGGGATGAACTTGCTTTGCGAGCCGATATAGACGACGCCGACCACGGCAACGAGTGCGACCAAGACGCAGCAAAACGCCATCATCCGCCAACGCTTCTCGCGGACAATGAGCGAGCCATATCGCTCGTTCCATTCGAGCCGCCCCGCCATATAGGGGTTGGACGGAGTTTTTTGCTTCTCAGCCATCGTTAATCCCTCAACTAAAAATATATTACTAGTTTAGCGCGTGACGTAGCCCAGTCAATGACTGACTGGGCCGCGCCGTTGTCGTCTTTATCGACCATTCAGGGGAGAGTCATAAGATTCGTCTTCGCCGCCCTGGCTGTCGCCTGCCGCGTCATTCGATTGGGAGGTGCTGGGCGTGCTCGGGGAGCCCCCGCTACCGCCACGGAAACCACCGCTCATGCCAGGGCGTGGGGACCCCATGCCGGACAGTGAGCCGCCGCTAGGCGTGCCGCCGCCGCCCATCTGGGCACGCTGGGCGTTCATGTTCGAGGCCATGCGGCCACCCACAGAGCCGAACGGGGCTTCGCCGCCGACCTTCTGCCCCAGGTCGGTTTTCATCGCCTTGCCAAGATTGGCGCCCATGCGGCCCAGGTGGCCCATCGCACCGCCGCCACCGCCTTGCGCGGCTGCCAGCTTGGAGGATGCGCCCACCGCCGCAGCGCCGCCTGCTGCTGCCATGGCGCCACCAGCGAGAGCCCCCACGGTAGCCGCACCGGCACCGGACCCCCCGGCGCTGGTGCCGGTCATGAGCCCTTGCAGCATGTCGGGGATGGCCTTCGCCAGATACAGCAACACCACCATGGTGCCGAGGATCACAAACACCTGCGTTTGGGAGTTGGAGTCGAACTCGTTGGCCCAGGTTTGAATCAGTGTGAAGCTCAAGCCGACAATCAGGTTGAGCACAAAGAGCTTGACCCCGACCGAGAAGGCGTAGAACAGGTATTTTTTCGCAAAGTCGCTGGTCCAGCGCGAACCGCCGAAACCGAGCAGCAGAACGCCGGCCCCCAGGACGATATAGGACTCGACGTAGGCGGCCAGGACCATCGCCGCGACAATCGCCATCACCACCAGGGCGACGAGGGCCGCCAGAAGCAGGCCGAGCGCGGCAGAGGGATCGAAGACCGAGACTTCGGAAACGATTTTCTTGGCCACGTCCAGGCCCAGGTCGAACAGCGACGATCCACTAATTCTAGGAACACCGCTCGCGGCGTTAAGTGCCGCGTTGGCCGCGTCGACAAAGGAGTTGATAAGGATGCTCGACCATTCCCATGACTTTTCGATGGCCAAGATGAAAAAGCCATAGAAGAAAATGCGGCGCACGACCTCGGCGGTAAAGTCCTGAATGCCCCCGCCTTGTAGAGCCTGCATCATCAACGCCCAGGCCAGATCAATGACGATAAGCATAGACAGCAGGTTGAACGCATAGCCGGAAAGCACGTCATACCATGTGCTCGCGGTATCCTTGAACACCCCGAAGGCTTCATCGAGAGCATTGTTTTCGGGGATATCGGCGAACGCCAGTCGTGGCAGTACGACCAGCGCCAAAAGGATGCCGTAAAGGATCAGTCGTTGTTTAGAAGTCATGGTGAATATCCTTTTAGCGTTCGGGGAGTCCCGCAGGTTCTTCATCACCAACTATGGTTTCCTGCTTCTCGTTTACCTCCAGCCGCTTACCTGAGTCGTCGGGCTTTTGCTCGATATAGACGGTGACACTGACGGCGGCGGTAATGCCGATGGCTGCCAAGATGGCGGCGATAATCTTGAAGCTCATTTCTGTCACCTTGTCGGGAGGCCGGCGGGTTCTTCATCGCCCACATGGGTCGGATGGCGCTGGTTAGTGTACGTCTGGCGGACTTCTTGGCGACGGGCATCATCTTGTACCTGCTGGGCCATATAGGCGCCGCGCATTCGCATGTTGCTTGTCACTAGCTGCCGCAGTTTCTGCGTTTGTCGTACCGATTGGGCGGCGATCAAGTTGCCCACTTCTAGGGCCTTCATTTGACCGTCAGCCGATTGCCCCATGTTCTCCAGGGTGCGCATCGTGGCGTTTTCGGTGTCGAACTGAGATTCCTGGAGTCCCGCTTGGCGCAGACTTGTTTGAATCGTGTCCGTGGTGGTTCGATTCCACTTCTGATACCGCTCGCTGAACGTTTCATGATCGGGACTTTCGGAGATGCTGATACTGGAAAAACCCGGATACTGCTCCTGGAACAGATCATCAATGGCGCCGAGGCTGTACCCCATTCCTTGAAGCTGCCCGATCAAGTCGCGCAGTTGCATAAGCTGAGTGGACGCCGTGCCCCACTCCAGATCGCTAAGGCGACGTGTGTTGTGAACGAGGTTCTTGTAGGTATTGATTTGCTGTTGCAAGTTTTGCGCCTGCGTCGCGGTCTGCTCGACCATCTCGGTATATTGTTGAACAAGCTGGGCATTGTTCATCAACTGCGTGACTTCGAGCGCCCCGCCAGTGGCACCACCGCCAAAGGCGGCGGTGGTGGTGAAGGCGAGAGAAAAGACAGCGGCCTTAGTAAACATATTTTTCATAGCTAACCCCCCGTTGCTGGAGCCATTGCCAAGGCCAATCATCGGGATCGGATTTGGACATATCGCTAATGGCTTTCAAATCGTTCTTTCCAGAAACGCCAATGAAAGCAAGAGTCGCTGGCCCCAGGTTCAAGTCGATTAAGCGGCGACCATCGGTGGACGTGAAATAATATTCACGCTTTGGCGTGGCATCTTTGATGATCCTGATTTGCTGTTCGTTGAGACCCATGGACTCGTAAATGTCACGCGGGCCAGGGGTATCACCATTGCCACGGTTGAATGCCTCGACATTCGGCAGATAGATTTTCGTCGGGCAGCTTTCTTGCAGCACGTCGATAATGCCGGATCGAGTGGCATCGGAAAGGCTTTGTGTCGCTAGGACGACGGCACAGTTGGCCCGGCGAAGCACTTTCAGCCATTCGCGGATTTTGGCCTTGAAAACCGGATGGCCGAGCATGATCCAGGCTTCATCCAGGATGAGCAAAGCCGGCTGACCTTTCAGGCTTTTCTCGAAGCGCCGGAACAGGTACAGCAGAACCGGGATAAGGTGGGTTTCCCCCATTTCCATGAGTTCTTCAATCTCGAAGACCTCGAAAACGGCCTCGCCCTCGATGTTGTTTTCTTCGGCATCCAGCAGGTGGCCGACAGGACCGCCGAGAACATAGGGAACCAGCGCTTCCTTGACTTCCTTGCTTTGCACCGTGGTTTGGAAGTCGGTCAGGGAGCGGCCTTCCCCTTTCTTGGCCGTCTCACGAATCGTTGTTAGCGCATGGTTGATATGGTTTCGCATATCCGGCGTTACCGCGACGCCCTGGAGCTTCACCAGCGACTCGATCCAGCCCTGAGCCCATGCCTGATCGCCGTCACTGTCCAGGTCATTCAGCGGGCAGAGACGCGGCGGGTTGCCGAACTCCCCGTTGAAGTCGTGATGGTATCCCTGGCAGGCCAGAGTCAGCGGCATCATCGAACGCCCCTTGTCGAACGCCGTGACGGTCGCACCGGGGTAGCGGCGGAACTGTGCCGCGATCAGAGCCAGCAGGGTCGACTTACCCGCGCCGGTCGGCCCGAAAATCAGGGTATGGCCCAGGTCGCCGCTGTGCAGGTTGAAGCGAAACGGTGTCGCGCCTGACGTGGCGGCGTACATGAGGGGCGGTGAATCCGGGTCATAGAACGGGCACGGTGCCCGTTCATGGCCAGCCCACACGCTGGTCAGCGGCAGCAGGTCGGCGAGGTTCAGTGAGTGCATGTGCGGGCGCCGGACGTTCTGCATGAAGTGACCCGGCAGGCTGCCCAGCCATGCCTCGACCGCGTTGATTGTCTCGATCCTGGCGCCGAAGCCCAGGCGACGGATGACATCGCGCACTTCCTTGGCCGTCTCGTTGACGGTCTCGCGGGACTCGTTCATGAGCACCACCACCGAGGTATAGTAGCCATAGGCCACTAGTTGGCTGCTGGCTTCTGCCAAGGCGTTGTTGGCATCGTTGACCATCTCGACCGCATCGCCGTCCGGCTGGCTGTTCGGGTTCTTGGTCACTTGGTCGAAGAAGGGGCGGACCTTCTGCTGCCATTTGCGGCGAAACGCCTTGAGGCGCTTTTCACTTTCATGGGGGTCCATGTAGATGAAGCGAGTGGACCACCGATAGGTGATCGGCAGTTGGTCCAGGACGGCGAGAATGCCCTGATAGGAGTTCACCGGGAAACCGTCGATGGCGACCACGGAAATATGCTGGTCGCCTACCTGGGGCTCCATACCGCCGATGAAATCCTGGCTGATAAGCTGGTCGACGTACATGGGGACAGGCGGCAGGTTAATCGGGTGAGCCATCCCGCAGACGCAATAATTGACGTACTCCAGGAGCTGGTCATTGATATGCGTGCCGCCATCTTCGGTTTGATACTCGATGCCGCGCATCCGCGAAATGCGAACGGAAGCCGCTAGCATTTGCTCCAGTTGGTCTAGCGAGTCTTTAAAGAATGCAAGAGCCTTATCCAGCCCGGTTTTTTTCTTCTGATCTTCGCCGCCAGTAAGAAGCAAATCCCTAAAACGACTGGTTTCCTCGGCTGAGGGGATATACGTCACCGTCAGCACATAAAGGGATTCATAGTGAGCCCCTTCATGCTGGAATTGTGCGCGGCGTTCGTTATCTATGAGCCGGGAAACAGGGTCGGGGAAATGGTTTTCGGCGGGCGCCGGGTAGGCGCCCGCCGGAATGCGGACCGCATCATGATGAGTGATGAAACCGCTACCCAAACGGGCCAGCGCATGGTTGGTCCGAGCAGCAATCGAGTTCCGTTCATTATCGGTGGAGCTTTCAATATCTACCCCGCGATAATAGAAAGCTGCCATCAATCCTTTCTTTGTCAGCATGATGCCGTCTTCGACCATTGCGGCATATTCAAGAACGTCGGAGAGTCCCGGACGCTGACTTTTATAGGTGCCCATATTGACCATTCCCATGATTTACTCCTTACGGAAAGCGGTAGGGCGGGCGCTGTAAAACTTGCGATAGTTCCTGAATCGCATATATACCTGACGCATTTGAGGGTCTGCCTTTGCGGCCTTCCTCAGTAGGTAAATACTAAGCACCCAAAGAGACACACCAAATGCAGCAGCCGCCCAGGACTGGACGGTGAAGATCATCAAGGCCGAGAAAAAAGCGGAGGTCAGCAGCAATTCCCGGTCCACGCCCATAAGCAGATTGGGACGATTAAGAGAGCGATGCAAAGGGTGTTCGTTGAGTTCTGACATGCTACCGACCCCCCTCGATTAAATGACTGCGCCGGAAACGCCGAACAGTGAAGTGAGAAGCTGAGTGATGAAGACCAGCCCCGAGATAATCAGCGCCACCAGAAAGACCCGGCGAGTGGTATCGTTCATCTCGCCGCCGAAAGCCAAGCCGGCAAAGCTGGCAAACAGCGCCAGGACAGACACCACATAGGCCACCGGGCCGGTAAAAGAGTCTGCCAGTGTCTGGAGCGGATCATCCCACGGCAGGCCACCACCGGAAGGACTGGCCAGAGCCAAGTCAGGCAGAAGCACCGCCAGAATGGCCAGGGCTACCCAGGTCACTTTTTTGGCGTTAAACGATTGATGTTTCAGTGCGAGCATTTTTCCATGTCTCCCGTAGATTGCTCCAACGATAATTACCGCTTTCATCCAGGCCGTTGTGAACGGCGAGGATATGGGTAACGCGACGTTTCTTGGTTTGTTCATCCTTGCTGATATAAATGATGGCGTCGACCGCCTCAGATACATCAAGTTTCAGATCGGTGCCGGGCGTGGCGTTCTGCGATTTGCGAATGAGCCTTTCGAGTCTGTTTAGTGCGGCAATCCCCCCTTCATTTGCGTGCCAAGTTGAAATCCCGCCCTTGTGGCCGGTGCTCCATGCGTCGATAAGGTCCAGTGCAGCCCCGTCGCGGACCTCGCCAACAATGATGCGATCCGGTCGATGACGGAGTGTTGAAACCAAAAGCTGCTGCATCGACTGATTCATTGTCGTGCGCATCATAAGAGAGTTGCGGGCCGCCCGCTTGAGTTCGGGGGTATCTTCCAGCACAACAAAGCGATGGTCCGGCGTCAGTTCGGCGGCGGTTTGCGTGATGGTATTCACCAGGGTGGTTTTCCCCGAACCTGTACCACCAACAACCGCGATATTGTCACGCCTCAAGATAAGTTCGCGGATGATTTCGGCGTCGTCTTCTGACATGGCGCCTTGTTCCACGTAATCAGAGAGCGTGAAAACAAAATCGGCGGGTTTGCGGATCGTAAAGGCCGGCGACTTCACTTTGGGCGGCACTTCCCCCTGGAAACGCTCGCCGCTTTCGGGCAAGACCGTCTCCAGGGTGGGATTGTCCGGCGACACCATGGTGTCGTTGGCGCTGGCGATGGTGGTCATCATCGCGTAAGCCGCGTGGCCATCCATGTGACCCAGGTGCTCGATGGGCTCGCCAACGCGCTCGACCCACAGTTCGCCGTCATCGTTCAGCATGACCTCGATGACCTTGGGGTCATTGAGGGCGTCGCGGATGGTCGATCCCATCTCGCGCCGCAGCTTTTCAATGATGCGTTTGTCCTTGGAATCCATGAGGGCTACCCAGGCAAAAGGTGGATATTAGCGGTGATTAACTAGAAGTATATCACTAGCTGAGGCACAAGCAAGCCCGCGCAACAGCGTTGAGCTATGGTGACTTCTGGTGTATGGGAGGAGGTAGGAAGGGTGGCGTATCCTGTTGATTGATCTCGCCAGATCACA
>NZ_WNXF01000022.1:0-41468 GCF_010993675.1 Modicisalibacter sp. 'Wilcox' | reverse complement strand
TACGGGCTACGGGCTACGGGCTACGGGCTACGGGCTACGGGCTACGGGCTACGGGCTACGGGCTACGGGCTACGGGCGTTCGGGCACGCTACCGCCGGGCGAGGCCTTCTGAAGGTCTCGCCTAAGCGCGGCCGCGCGGGTGTCGTGGCCTCGTCCGTGAGGCGTTTTGCGGTGTCTGCCGCCGGCGGTTAACGCGGGAGTCGGGCGTTACGGGCGCGGCGCTCTCGCGGGGGCAGGGCCAGGCTGGTGAACGGGTCCGAGGCCGTGTCCAGCGAGAGGTTGGGGTTGTAGGCCGGGTCGTTGAGCAGCGCCTGGCTCCAGCGGCGGCGCAGGTTGGCCATCTCGCGCTGGGCGCGGGCGGCCTTCTCGGCGCTTTCGTCCTTGCCGCGGGTGGCGGACTCGGCATGAATCAGCCGGGCCTCCGGCGTCCAGACCACGGCCTGGCCGCGGGCGCGCAGCTTCAGGCACAGGTCCACGTCGTTGAAGCCGACGGGGAAGTCGCGCGCGTCCAGTCCGCCGATCGCCTGGTAGTCGGCGCGGCGCATCAGCAGGCAGGCGGCGGTCACGGCCGAGAAACGCTGGGTCAGGTGGTTCATGCCCAGGTGGCCGGCGTCGTCGTTCTGCCAGGCGTTGCCGATGTGGGCGGCCAGGCCGTGCACGCCGCCGATCACGCCGCCGTGCTGGACCATGCCGTTGGGCCATTGCAGCTTGGCGCCCACCGCGCCGGTGCCGGGACGCATCAGCAGCGCCACCAGGCGGCACAGCCAGTCGTCGTGCAGGCACTCGATGTCGTTGTTGAGCAGGCCGATGACCGGGGCGGCGGCCTCGCCGTGGGTGCGGGTCAGATGGGCCACGGCGGCGTTGTTGATGGCGGCATAGTTGAAGGCATGCGGGTAGGCCAGCACCTCGACCGTGAGGCGCCCGCCGCTGCGGCCCAGGGGGCGCGTGCCCGCGGCGGTCTGTTCGGCGAAGTAGGCCCGCGTCTCGGGGCGTTGCGACTGGTTGTCGACGATCAGCACGTGCACCTGGCCCGGGTAGTCGGTGTGCGCCAGCAGGGTATCGAGGCAGCGCTTGAGCAGCCCCAGGGCATCCCGGGTGGGGACGATCAGCGCCACCGCCGGCCAATCGTCGAGCCGGCGGGTCAGGCGGCGCAGGCTGTGATGAGCGGGGTGCGCGGCCAGCGTGGCGAGCGGATCGTGGTGCGCCAGCCGGGCCTGCAGCCGTTCCAGGTGCTCGGCGGCGCAGGGGGCGTCGGCAAGGCCGTCTTCCGCCCAGGGGCGGGCGCGGTGGCGCAACGGCTCGGGCAGGTGCCAGATCGCTTCGGCGTCGCAGCATTCCACGGCGGCATAGGTGAGCTCATCGGGGGTGGCCGGCGGACGCGGGTGGTCGCGCAGCACGTCGCTGCGTACCAGGCACAGCCCGGCACTCAGGAAATCCTGACACCAGTGGCGGTCCGGGTCCCAGGCGGGCAGGAAGCCCGGCTGGCGCGGGGCATCGGGCTGGCGCGCGGGGGCGTCGAAGTCGCTGTAGACGATCGCCGCTTGCTGCTCGTGCAGCACCTGCCAGGCCCGGGCGAGCGCGCCCTCGGCCAGGCGGTCGCCGGGCTCGAGCTGGGCGATGGCGTCGCAGCGTCGGCAGGCATCGCTGAGGGCCTGCTGGTAGGCGTGCGTATCGTCGGGGGCATCGATGACCCAGGTGCGCACGCCGAGCGCGGGCGTGTCGGGCAGGTGCAGCGCGCCGCTGCCGAGCTGGATCACGCCGACCGTGACCGGCCCCGAACGCGAGGGCGCCTCGGGTGGCGTGACCGGGAAGGCCGCCAGCCAGGCCGGGTAGTCCGCCGGATCGACACCCCGCGGCAGCAACTGCTCGTAGCGCTCCAGCTGGCGGGTCAGCAGCGTGCGCTGGCTCTCGGTCGCGGCGTGCGCCTGCCAGTGGGCCAGGCCTTCGGGCCATTCCTGAATCACCACCGGGCTGCCGGCCAGCTCGCGCCCCTGGTCGTCGCGCACGGTCAGCACATGGCGCCGGCCGTCGGCCAGCGACAGCGGCAGGCGGATCTGGAAGCCCCCTTCCACGCGCTCGTGGGGCTCGCCGGCGGGCGTGGGAAGTGCGTCCCAGCGGGTCGGCGTGGTGCGGGCGATCCGCTGCCCCTGCTCGTGGACCTCGATGCTCGCCTGGCGCTGTGGGTCGTGGGTGTCAACCAGCCAGCCGCGCAGCACCAGCCCGGGTTGCCAGTGCACGCGCGAGTGTTCGGGGGTGCGGTTGGCCGGCGGGGCAGCGGGCAGTGTCAGCGTGTCGAGCGGCCGTTCGGCATTGGCGAGCGTCAGGGTCAGCTGCCGGCAGGCGTCGAGCTGGGTATCGCTGAGCACGACGCTGAAGCCGTGAGCGCCATCGCCGGGGGCCTCGGGGTGGAAGTCCTCGGCCTGGGCCAGGGCCAGCGGGCGGCCGTCGCCGTGAATGGCGACGGCCCAGCGGCGGCCGGGGGCTGCAGCGTCCCAGGCCCAGCCCTTGAGCAGGTTGCCGTAAAGGCCGGTCAGCCGGCCCTGGCCGTCAGACGATGCCGTCATGGTGGCTCTCCGGGGTGGTTGCAGGGTGGCCACGGCGGCGGGGCGACCCGTGGCGCGCCAGGGCGAGGCGGTGAATCGGGCGCGAGCCGCCGTCGGCGGCCACCTGGGCGTCGGCGGGCAGCGTGTCGGCCAGGTCCTCGGGCAGCCACCAGGGGAGGGGCCGCTCGGCGGTGTCCAGCCAGCGGGCATCGGCCAGGGTCAGTGGCGTGGTGTCGAGCAGCACCACGCCGGCCAGGGGCAGGTAATGGCGCAGCAGGTCGACCCGTTCGCGGTAGCGGCTCTCGGCCAGGGGCAGCGGGAACAGGTGGCCGCTGCGCCAGGCGGAGGCCGGCCAGGCGGCGCGCCGCAGCGGCAGCAGGCGGGCGCCACGGGGCTCGCGCGCCTGGGCCTGCAGCCAGTTCACGAAGCGCGGCTGGCTGAGGCTGGCGCTCGTGCCGGCGACGGCGAGCAGGCGGGGCGTTTGTGCCGCGATGCCCGGCATGGCCGGGGCCAGGGCCGGGGGCTCGGCGTACGAGCGTGGCCGCGGCGTGCACCAGGCCGGCAGCCAGCGCTCGAGCCAGTTCGGCACGCTGTCGTCCCGGGCGTCGATGGCGGTCATCCCCAGGGCGTGAAGGTCGTCGACGAGCAGGGCGCGGTCGTCGGGCAGCGTGTAGTCGAGCCGCCAGCGATGCGGCACGTTGCCGGTGAGGGTCAGCCGCTGGCGCTGACGGGAGAGGGCCAGGGCGATGCCCCGCTGCCCCTGGGTATCGGCGGTGTCCAGGGCGCGTTCGGCATGGGCCAGGCTGGGCCACAGCGGCAGGGTGGCCGGGGCGTCCAGATCGCGCAGTGCTTCCATTGGCTGGGTGCGCAGCCAGTGTCGCCACAGGCGCCGGCGCCCGGGGAGCAGGCTATCGCGCTGCAAGGCGGCCGTGAAGGCGCGTTCGGCCTGCGGGTAGCGTGCCTCGAGGACACTGAGATTCTGCATGACGCGCAGGCGCTTCTCGGCGCCGAACGAGACGCCGCCTTCGTGGGCGACGACGACATCGAGCGCGCCGCGATGGTGCCAGCCCTGGGCGGCGGCGCGGTAGCACCAGTCGGACTCCTCGCCGTAGCCACGGATCAGGGTCGGGTCGAGCCCGCCGAGGGCGTCGAGGGCATCCCGGCGCAGGTAGAGGCAGAAGCCGCAGCCGGTGGGAAGGCGTGCGTCACGGGTGGCGTCGTTGCCGTTGGCCTGGCTGGCGGCGCGGTCGAGCCGGGCGAGGGCGTCGTCGTCGGGGGCCGGCGCGGGGTCGCAGGGGGCCAGGTAGCTGAGCAGCTCGCCGTTGTTGGAAAGCGGCGTGGCCGAGGCCGTACGCGCGTGACGATAGGCGGTGTGCTGCAGCCGGTCGAGCCAGTCGCCGTGCACGCGGGTATCGCTGTTGAGCAGCACCACGTCGTCGGCGGTGTGCAGGCCCAGGCCGTGATTGACGGTGCCGATGAACCCCCGGTTGAGCGGCTGGCGGTGCAGTTCGATGTCGCCGCGCGCGGCGTAGGCGTCGAGCAGGGCGACGAGCTCGGGTTCCGGGCTGGCATCGTCGATTACCACCAGGCGCTGGAAGGCCCGGTTGGCCGCCCGGTGGGCGAGCACGCTGTCCAGGCAGCGGCGCGTCACCTCGAGGCCTCGATACACGGGGACCAGCACGGTGACCGCGCGACGCTGAGGCTCAGCGTCTTCGGCCGGCAGCGAGGCGTCGGGGCGGCGGTGCGGCGGCCGGGTGTCCTGCAGGCTCAGCGGGCCGCCGACCAGCTGGCGAGGCTGGCCCTCGGCATCGGCGATGCTGACCGCCAGCGACTCGGCCTGCCCTTGCAGGGCCAGCTCGAAGCGCAGGCAGTCGACACGCTCATCGCCCTCGAGCGTCAGGGGGTGTCGCCGGGTGGCGGTGAAGGCGATGCGGCGCTGGCCCGCCTGCAGGGTCAGTGTCGGCGTCGGGGTGTCGGGCGCGATCAGGCACCAGCCCTGGAGGCGCTCCCCGGCCTGGCGGATCGCGCCGAACGGCCAGCCGAAGGCCCGTTGAAAGAGGGGCGCCAGCCGGCGCAGCTCATCGGGAGCGTTCAGCTGGGGGGCGTGACGGGCCAGCAGTTGGCGCAGGGGCGCCGGCGAGGCGGCGTCGGCCAGGTGCGTGGCATGGGCAACCAGCAGGTCGGGACGGGTCGGCTCGCTGCGGTAGGCCTCCGCGGCGGCTACCGAGGCGAGGGCTCGCCAGGCCTTGGCATCCCCGGCGCGTGGCGAGCGGATCGTGGCCAGCCGTTCGAGCAGCCGCAGGGCCGAGACGTCCTCGTTCTTCAGGACGAGCGAGGCCAGTGCGGCCAGACCGGTATCGACGGTTTCGGCGGCAGGCGCACGTGCGGCCAGCAGGCCCATCCAGAGCAGGGCGTCGTCTCGCGTGCGGGGGTCGCCCAGCAAGCCGCGGGCGACGTCGAGGACGCTGTCGCTGTCGCCCGCGGCCAGCCGGGTCTGGAGCTCGCGATGTAGACGGTTGAAGGTATCTGCCACGAAACGGTCCATCGGAACAACACAAGGCGCGCTTCCCGAACCGTCGTCAACGGCTCGGGAAGCGGGCCTGCAAGGTGACAAAGGCGGGGGGAAGACTCCCCCCGCCAGACGCGTAGCCGTGCTTAGACCAGGAAGTCCCAGTCGGAAGGCGATTGCTGCTGCAGGTTGTTGTTGAACTCGTCGGACTCGACGAAGCTGTTGGCGACATCGCTCAGGGAAGCCCCTTTCGCGAATTCATCCGACCAGTACTGCGCGCCCTCGGCATCCGGGTCGCGATCCAGGAAGGCCTGGTAGAAGGCATTGACCGTGTCGGTGATTTGCGTCGGCGTGCTCGGGTCGAGCGGGATATCGCCGTACAGGGCCTGGCCTTCGTCGGACAGAACGAAGCTGGCGGCGACGTCGCCCAGCCGGGCGCCAGACTGCAGCTGTTCGGTCCAGTACTGCATGCCGCCCAGGTCCGCATCGCTCTGGTCGGCATCGCGCTCGAGGGCGGTGTCATACAGCGTGGCCAGGGCAGAAACGTTGTCATCGTATTCGATGATCTGGTTCTCGTCGGCGAACTGCAGGTTCTCGGCGTTGACCAGCGAGTCGCTTTCCCCGGTGGTGTTGTCGACCACGGTCACGACCGCACCCTTCTGGGTGATCGTGTAGTCTGCCGCGTTGCCGTCGAAGACGACGGTGTCGTCGCCGCCGCCACCGTAGATGCTGTCGTCACCGGCACCACCGGCGATGGAGTCGTTGCCGGCCCCGCCGTGAATGGTGTCGCTGCCGGCGCCGCCATCGATGGAGTCGTCCCCGGTGCCGCCACGCACGGTGTCGCTGCCGGCACCGGCATCGATGGTGTCGTTGCCCGCGCCGCCGCTGACGCTGTCGTCACCGCCGGTGGTGATCAGGGTGTCGTCGCCCAGGCCGCCATCGATGGTGGTGTTGTGGTCGCCGTCGACGGTGAACTGGTCGTCGCCGTCGGAGCCGACGATTACGCGATCGACGGTGTTGAAGTGGGCGACATACCCTTGGGCTCCGTCGAAGACATAGGCGCGGCCTGAATCGCGACCGGAGTCGTCGAAGTTGAGCGGGCTGTCGGTCGTGCCGCGCCCTTCGCCATCCCCCAGGTTGATGAACAGCGCGTCGGCATTGCTGCTCTGTAGATCGGCGACAGTTTCGACCTGCTCGGCAGAGCTATCAGGTTGTAGCAGCGTATCAATCGCTGCCTTCAGCTCTGAGCCATGAGCGGCTTCTACCTTGTCAGTCGCCTCTTGAATAGAAGCATACTGCTGGGCCATTGCTTAACCCCTTTCGTGGATTCCCTTTTCATGAGCCCTTGCGAGCTCACACTGAAATGCCGGCGCTGGGCCGGCCCGTATCGCGCGTGCGTGGTTGCTGCCTGCGCGGCCGCACACGGCGATCAGCACGCATGCGCCATACTTGTCGTCGGGCTCGGGGCCGTGTCGTCGAGACCTGGGCAGCGCCTCGAGCCCCTGGCGGCCCGTTGTCGATTGTTTCGGTGATGAGCCTTGGGGGGAAACGCTCGGGATCGGGCATCGTTCATCGCGAGCGTCTGTTTTACCTGTCAGCTTCCGCGCTTTCGATGAAGGCGCTGTTTCACGCCTCCTGGGTGTCATCCGTGGTGATGTGCGTGACCTCGGGGTCCAGCCAGGATGAACGCTGCGGGGGCGCTGGCTGTTCGCGGTGCGCCTCGCGGACCCGGTGCTGAAGGTGCAGCCTGAGGGCCACCAGGTGCGCCCCGGCCGCCGGCCGTCGCGTGCCGTCGAGCGGCAATCGCGTGCCATCGGAATACGCGGCTTCACCGGTCAGTCGGTAGTTCTCTGTCTCGGCGCCTTGCAGCTGGAAGCCGATGTTTGCAATCGGCGCGGCACGTCGACGCGTCCCCAGGTAGTCTCCGGCCTGGCCGTTCAGCCGGTGCTCCCCTACCTGGCACCAGCCGCTGATGTCGACCGTGGCGGGGCGTGTCGGCCAGTCGATCTGAACGCCTTCCAGGCGTGCCCGGCCTTCGGGATTGCCCAGCCATTCACCATTGCCCACGGTGACATCGCCACGGCGTTCGATGTGGCCGGTAAGAGAGAATGCCTCGGCGGTTTCCAGGCGGGGGGCCGGGGCTTGCTGGCTGGCCTGTGCCAACGGCTCGATACGCCAGTGCACGCCCGCCGTGTCGAGCAGCGGCTTGGGGGCGTACTTGCTGATGGCCACCACGACGTTGCCGCCGGTGACATTGAGAACCAGGTAGTCGCCGGGGCGCTGCAGCGCTCCTTCTGTACCGCCGTCGGGCGTGGTGATGGACAACTGGCCCGAGGGGTACAGCGGCGCCTGGCCGACGCCCAGCGGCGTGGCTTCGGTCGCCCCCTGTGCGGCGATGTAACGGATGACGTATAGCCCCGGCTTGAGAGCCTTGAGCACGGTACGTACCGCGATGGCGTCGTTGATATCGGCTGGTTGAGGCATGGGTGCGCTTCGATGAAGTTTAGTTAAGTAAACTGCGGACAGCTTGCGGGTGATGCTAACTCAAACAAATGGAGGGTGTAACCGCTCAACCCATACTGTCAGAGATCTCCTACATGCAAAGCCTGGAAAACCAGCCGTTGTCTGCAAGATATGTCATTTTGTTGGCATCTGACCGGGGTCGGCGTGGGTATGGCTGGCGTGGCACGGTCCGCTGCGATGGAGCCCCTGTGAGCCGGGGACATCGCAACACGGCATGATTACGCTGTCACCACGCAGGCCGGCAGGCCCGTGACCCCCGGGCGCACGGCGAACAGGGCGCCGGCCTGTGGCTGGTCATCGCAGCCGACGGCAGCAGTGGTAATATACAGGGTGCCCAGGTCGTCGCCGCCGAAGGTGCAGCAGGTGACCCGCGAGGCGGGCAGGGCGATCTCCCGGTCGCGGCGACCGTCGGGCAGGAAGCGGCTGACCCGGCCGCCGTCCCAGTGGGCGACCCATAGGCCGCCTTCGGCGTCGAGGATCATGCCGTCGGGGTAGCCGTCCGCCTCGGCGAAGCGCCGATGCACGCGCTTGTCGATGAGGTTGCCGTCGGCGTCGATGGTGAAGGCGTAGATCGTGCGCGCCGGGCTGTCGGTGTGGTAGAGCGTGCGGCCATCGGCGCCGATCGCCGGGCCGTTGGTCACCGTGTAGGGCGCGTCGACGCGGTGCAGGCCGCGGGCGTCGAGACGCAGCAGCCGGCCGCTGGCGGCCTGTTCGTGTTCGTCCATGATGCCGAACCACAGGCGCCCGGCAGGGTCGGCCTTGCCGTCGTTGAGGCGGTGCCCCGGGGCGTCGGCGACGGGGCAGGCCAGCGTCTCGCCGAGGCGCGGGCCGTCGGCGTCCAGGTGCAGGCGCACCAGGCGCGTGCGCAGCCCGGCGACGAAGCCGCCGTCGGCATGCGGGGCGAGCCAGCAGCAGGCCTCGTCGAGCGGCCAGCTCCGGGTGTCGCCGGTGGCGGGGTCGTGGCTCATCAGCCGGCTGCCGAGGATGTCGACGAACAGCAGGCGCCGCAGCTCGCGGGACCACAACGGGCCTTCGCCGAGCCGGGCGCGGCCCGGCCACAGGCAGTGCGGGGTGTCGGACATGGGCGATTCCTCGATGGTGTCGGGTCGAAGGGCGTAGCCTGACGGATCGGGGCGCCGATGGAAATGTCGGGCGCCGGGCAACCGGGCGCCGGGCAACCGGGTGCCGGCTGCCGGGTACCGGGCAGGAGACAGGTGCTGGGGGTGCGCCCGCCGGGCGGGTGGCGCCGAGCCAATTCGAGAAAAGGAAGCGCCGTGAAGTTGTTGATTCTGGATGCCGGCCATTGCCTGAGTCTGGCGCTGGCGCGCGAGGCCAACCGGCGCGGGGATACCGAGCTGGTGATCGAGGAGGGCGTGTCGCTGTCGCCGCGCCGGCTGGCGGAGCTGGCGCCGGACGCCGTGGTGATCCCGCCGCTGGTGGAGCCCAGCAGCGCCGATCCGTCGACGGTGATGGCCCATGCCGAGGCCGTCGAGGCGTCGCTGGAAAGCTGTCAGGTGGCCGACGTGCCGCTGGTGTGGTGCGTGTCGGACCAGCTCTACGAGGACGGCGGCGAGACGCCGATCGACGAGCACATGATTCCCGAGCCCCGCGACGATAACCTGCGGCGGCTGGTCAAGACCGGCAACCGGATTCGCGCCGGCCTGCCGCGTCATCTGCTGGTGCGGCTGGGGCCGCTGTTCGCGCTCGAGGGTCGCGGGGCCTGGCTCAATGAACTGATCGACCAGCTGATGGCCGGCGAGACGGTGCGCGCGGCCGAGGACGTGATCGTCTGCCCGACCTCGGTGGACTCGGTGGCGCTGGCGCTGGTCGGCATGCTCCAGCAGCTGGACTGTGGCGCAAGGGCCTGGGGCGCCTATCACCTGGCCGGCACCGAGCCGGTGAGCATCTACACCTTCGCCTCGGTGGTGCGTACCCAGCTGGCCACGCGCCTCGAGGGGCTGGGTTGCGCGGTGACGCTGGGCGGGCTCAAGGCGCTCAACCATCACCACGACCAGCCGCTGCGCCGGGTGCTCAACTGCCGCCGGGTGCTGGATGCCTTCGGCGTGCACCAGAAGCCATGGCGCCTCGAGCTGGGCCGCATGCTGGATACCTGGTGCCAGGCCTACCACAGCCAGGAGGTGTCATGAACGCCCTGCGCAGCGCGATCTTCTATGTCGGCTACTTCCTGGCGATCCTGGTCTTCGGGCTGCTGTGCCTGCCGGTGGCGCCGCTGCTGCCGCTGGCCGGACGCTATCGCCTGCTCAACCTCTACAACCACTTCATCGTCGGCTGGTTCGCCCGGGTGTGCGGCGTGCGCTACGAGATCCGCGGCCGCGACAACGTGCCCGCCGGGCCGGTGGTGATCCTCGCCAATCACCAGTGCGAGTGGGAGACGCTGTTCCTGCAGGTGCTCAAGCCGCCGGTGTGCACCGTGCTCAAGCAGGAGCTGCTGCGCCTGCCGCTGTTCGGCTGGGCCCTGCGTCTGCTGCATCCCATCGCCCTGGACCGTTCCCGCCCGGCGCGGGCCATGAAGCAGGTGCTCACCCAGGGCCCGCGGCGGCTGGGCGAGGGGCTGTCGGTACTGATCTTTCCCGAGGGCACCCGGGTGAAGCCCGGCGTGCGGCGGCGCTACAACAAGAGCGGCGCGGTGATCGCCTGTCGCGCCGGGGTGCCGGTGCTGCCGGTGGCGCACAACGCCGGCGAGCGCTGGCCGGGGCGGCACTGGGTCAAGAACCCGGGGCGGCTGTCGGTGGTGGTCGGCGAGCCGATCGCCACCGAGGGACGTACCCCCGAGGAGGTGCTGGTCGAGGTCGAGAGCTGGATCGAGGCGCGGCTGGCCGAGATCTCCGAGGTGCCGCGTCCGGCGGCGGCCACCCGGAAGGATACCGCCTCGGCGTGAGCGGTTGACGAAAGCGCACAATGCAAGACGCCCGGCCGACTGGCCGGGCGTCTCGGTTCGGCGGGAGCGAGCGTCGCTCAGTCGCGGTACTTCTGCAGCACCAGGCAGGCGTTGGTGCCGCCGAAGCCGAAGCTGTTGGAGAGCACGCGCTCCAGGGTCACGCCGTCGCGGCGCCGGGTGACGATGTCGAAGCCGTCGGCCTGATCGTCGAGCGACTCGATGTTGGCCGAGGCGGCGACGAAGTCGTTCTTCATCATCAGCAGCGAGTAGATCGCTTCCTGGACCCCGGTGGCGCCCAGCGAGTGGCCGGTGAGCGACTTGGTGGAGCTCATCGCCGGCGTGGCATCGCCGAACACCTCGCGGATCGCCTTGAGCTCGGCGACGTCGCCGACCGGCGTGGAGGTACCGTGGGTGTTGATGTAGTCGATGTCGCCGTCGACGGTGGCCATGGCCTGGCGCATGCAGCGCGCCGCGCCCTCGCCGGAGGGGGCGACCATGTCGTAGCCGTCGGAGGTGGCGCCGTAGCCGACTACCTCGGCGTAGATCGTCGCGCCGCGGGCCTTGGCGTGCTCGAGGTCCTCGAGCACCACCATGCCGCCGCCGCCGGCGATGACGAAGCCGTCGCGGTCCTTGTCGTAGGGGCGCGAGGCCTTCTCGGGACTGTCGTTGTAGCCGGTGGACAGGGCGCCCATGGCGTCGAACAGGCACGACAGGGTCCAGTGCTCCTCCTCGCCGCCGCCGGCGAAGACCACATCCTGCTTGCCGAGCTGGATCTGCTCGACGGCGTTGCCGATGCAGTGCGCCGAGGTGGCGCAGGCCGAGGAGATCGAGTAGTTCACGCCCTTGATCTTGAACGGCGTGGCCAGACAGGCGGAGACCGTGCTGCCCATGGTGCGGGTGACGCGGTAGGGGCCGACGCGGCGCAGGCCCTTCGCGCGCAGGATGTCCGCCGCCTCGACCTGGTTGGCGCTGGAGGCGCCGCCGGAACCGGCGATCAGCCCGGTGCGCTCGTTGGACACCTGCTCGGGGGTGAGCCCGGCGTCCTCGATCGCCTGGGCCATCGCCACGTAGGCATAGGCCGCCGCATCGCCCATGAAGCGGCGCTGCTTGCGGTCGACCAGGGCGTCGAGATCGATGTCGACCACGCCGGCCACCTGGCTGCGAAAGCCCAGCTCGGCGTACTCGTCCTTGAAGCGAATGCCGGAGCGCCCTGCCTTGAGCGCGTCCAGAACCTGGTGCTGGTCATTGCCCAGGCAGGAAACGATGCCCAGGCCGGTGACTACCACTCGTCTCATGGAAGCCTCCTGATCAGAAATTCGCGGTGGAGGTGAACAGACCGACACGCAGGTCGTTGGCCTGGTAGATGTCCCGGCCGTCGACCGACACGGTTCCATCGGCAATGCCCAGGATCAACCGCCGCGTGATCACCCGCTTGATGTTGATGTGATAGGTGACCTGGCCGGCGTCCGGCAGGATCTGGCCCGAGAACTTGACCTCGCCGCAGCCCAGTGCGCGGCCACGGCCCGGGTGCCCCAGCCAGCCCAGGTAGAAGCCGACCAGCTGCCACATGGCGTCCAGGCCCAGGCAGCCGGGCATCACCGGATCGCCGGGGAAGTGGCAATCGAAGAACCACAGGTCCGGATGGATATCCAGCTCGGCGATCAGCTCGCCCTTGCCGTGCTCGCCGCCGGTTTCCTGGATGCTGGAGATGCGGTCGAGCATCAGCATGTTGGGCGCCGGCAGCTGGGCGTTGCCCGGGCCGAAGAGCTCACCGCGGCTGCAGGCCAGCAGTTCTTCGTAACTAAAGGAGTGTTGCTTGCTCACTGAGTCGTTCCGAGAGTCAGAATTGTTGTGCCCCGCACTCTGCGCGACGCGCCTAGTCTACTGGCAGCGTGAAGCGAATGCACGCCGGCCCCCAAGGCTAGTGGGCGCCGGCCGCCGGCGCAACGCCCCTTTGGACGGAGGTCGGCTTGCGCCGGTGTTCGCGAGCGGGGCATGATGCCCGGGTTTTCTCCGCCTCGAGACACCGCACGATGAGACACCATGTGGCCCGCCTTCACGCTTAACCGCCCGACCAGCTGGATGGGGCTGGCCGCCCTGTCGGCGATGGCCTGGCTGCCGCTGCTCGGCCTGCGCCTGGCGGCGCTGGGCATCGTCGCCGTGGCGCTGGTCGACGGCTGGCGGCAGATCCATCGGGAACATCAGCGTCGCCGGCTCAGCGAGGAGGCCATCAAGCTCTCCGGCGACGGGGTGATCATCGCCGATCGCCACAACCGCATCCTCGGCATCAACCCGGCGTTCACCGAGATCACCGGCTACACCCGAGATGAGGTGCTGGGGATGGACGCCTCGATGCTCTCCTCGGGGCGCCACGACAAGGCCTTCTATGAGCGCTACTGGCAGACCCTGCAGGCCACCGGGCGCTGGGAGGGCGAGATCTGGAACCAGCGCAAGCACGGCGACCAGTTTCCCGAATGGCTGCGCATGCAGGCCTGCCATGATGCCAAGGGCCGGGTCAGCCACTATGTGGGCCTGTTCACCGACATTTCCCGTCACAAGGCCCGCGAGCAGGACCTGCGCCGCATCGGCTTCGAGGACCCGCTGACCGGGCTGCCCAACCGCCGCCGGCTGCACGACCTGCTGACCTCGCGGCTCAACCGCCTGCGCGCCGGCGAGGGGCTGGACCTGGCGCTGATCGACATCGACGGCTTCAAGGCGATCAACGACGCCCTGGGCGTGGACGATGGCGACCGGCTGCTGGCGCGCTTCGGCCAGCGCCTGGCGGCGTTCGTCGCCGGCGGCGTGGTCGGCCGGCTGGGCGGCGACGAGTTCATGGTCATCCGCACCACCACCTTCGACGACCACGAGGCGTGGGTGACCAGCCTGCGCGATCACCTGTGCGAGCCGTTCGACATCGCCGGCAATGCGCTGCGCCTGGGGCTGACCATCGGCAGCTGTCGCGCCCCGGACGACGGCCGTGACTCGGGGGTGCTGTTCCAGCGCCTGGAGTCGGCGCTCTATACCGCCAAGCGCCATGGCCGCAATCACAACCGGCGCTTCCGGCCGTCGCTGGAGGTCGAGGGCGACCGCCAGCTGGAACTGGTCAACGAGCTGCGCCGTGCGCTGGCCCAGGGCGACCAGCTCGAGCTGTACTACCAGACCCAGCATCGTCTCGAGGACGGCGGCCTGGTGGGCATGGAGGCGCTGCTGCGCTGGCGCCATCCCCAGCAGGGCATGATCTCGCCGGGGGATTTCATCCCGCTGGCCGAGCGTCACGGCCTGATGGCCGCGCTGGGCAACTGGGTCATCGATCGCGCCGTGGCGCAGCTGGCCAACTGGCAGGCTGTGGGCATGCCGCGGGTGCCGGTGTGGGTCAACATCTCGGCACTGCAGCTGATCCAGGGCGACCTGGAGGCGCGACTGGCGGCGGCGCTGACGCGCCATCACGTGCCCGCCGCCCTGCTGGGGCTGGAACTGACCGAGTCGGTGCTGCTCGACGAGCGGGCCGGCGACGTCTCGCCGCGACTCGAGGCGCTGCGCGCCCAGGGCCATCCCATCGCCATCGACGACTTCGGCACCGGCTACTCGTCGATGGCCTACCTCAAGCGCCTGCCGGTCGACAAGCTCAAGCTCGACCGCGCCTTCATCCGCGCGCTGCCCGAGGATGTCGCCGATGCGGCGATCGTCGCGGCGGTGCTGGCCATGGCCCGGGGGCTGTCGCTCGAGGTGATCGCCGAGGGCGTGGAGACCGAGCCGCAGCGCGACTTCCTGATCGCCGAGGGCTGCCTGTATACCCAGGGCTTCCTGTTCGCCCGGCCCCAGCCCGCGGCGGAAGTCGAGGCCCGCTACCTGCGCGCCCTGCAGACTGCCTGATCCTCCCGTCTCCACCCGTGACCCGTCATGGCGTGCCGGTCCGCGGCGCCGGGCGGGCGCCGGGCTTGGCCAGCAGCAGCTGGCAGGTACCGATGGTGCGTTCGCGAAAGCCTCCCTCGCAGTAGCTCAGGTAATAGCGCCACAGGCGAATGAAGCGCTCGTCGTAGCCCAGCCGGCGCACGGTGTCGAGGCGGGCCTCGAAGCGCCGCCGCCACTCGCCCAGGGTGCGGGCGTAGTGGGGGCCGATCTCCTCCAGGTCGATCAGGTTCAGCGTGCTGTGGCGGGTCATGGCCTCGAGAATCGCGGTGTGCGAGGGCAGGAAGCCGCCGGGGAAGATGTAGCGCTTGATGAAGTCCGCCTCGCGTCGGGCCGCCGTGTAGCGCTGGTCGTGGATGGTGATCGCCTGCAGCGCCGCCAGGCCGTCGTCGGTGAGCAGCCGGTCCAGCGTCGCCAGGTAGGCGGGCAGGTACTGATGGCCCACGGCCTCGATCATCTCCACCGAGACCAGCCGGTCGAAGCGCCCCTGCAGTTCGCGATAGTCCTGCCTGAGCAGCGTGATGCGATCCTCGAGCCCGGCCGCGGCGATGCGCGCGGCGACGTCGGCGTACTGCTCGTCGGACAGGGTGGTGGTGGTCACCCGGCAGCCGCGGGTACGTGCGGCGTGAAGCGCCAGCCCGCCCCAGCCGGTGCCGATCTCCAGCAGGTGATGCTCGGCGCGCACGTCGAGCTTGTCGAGCAGGTGGTCGAGCTTGCGGGTCGAGGCCGTTTCCAGGTCGGCGTCGGCCGTGGGGAACAGCGCGCTGGAGTACATGCGGTGCTCGCGGTCGAGGAACAGCGCGAACAGCTCGTTGCCGAGGTCGTAGTGCGCCTGGATGTTGCGCCGCGCGCCGCGCCGGGTGTTGCGGCGCAGGGCATGGAACCCGCGCAGGGCGAGCTTCGCCAGTCGCGCGCTGCCGGTCTCGACCCGGGCGTTGACGTGGGCGATGTTGCGGGCGAACAGCCGCGTCAGGGCGACCAGGTCGTCGGTTTCCCAGTCGCCGTCCATGTAGGCCTCGGCGGCCCCCACGGTGCCGCCCAGCGCCAGCCGTCGCCAGGCCCGCTGGCGGTGCAGCACCACGGTCACGTTCAGGTCGCCGCCACGTCCCAGGCGGTGGCGGGTGTCGCCGTCGATCAGCAGCAGTCGCCCGCCCTCGAGGGCATCCAGGCGGTCCAGCAGGCGGGGCTTGAGATGGCGCAGCAGCCAGCCGTCGCGCTGGGCGGCCGGGCGGCGCAGGGGAAGGGGGCGCAGTGAGGTCACGGTCGGCTCTCCTCGGTGGCGGCGCCGGCGTCGGGGGGCTTGCGGGCGCAGCGGCCGCCGCCGGGGTGGTCATGGACGGGCGTGCGCTTGAGCCACAGGCGCAGGGCTTGCCAGTGGATGGCGGCGACGGTCTTGAGGCTCATCAACGGATGGCGGGCCAGGGTGCCCAGCAGCGCGGCGCGGGTCGCCGGCTGCCCCTCGAGAGTCAGGGTGGCGTCGAAGTGCCGGACTCCCGCGCGGTGGGCCTCCATGTGCATATACAGGTACCGGCCCGGGGCGTTGAAGCGCCAGTGATAGGTCATGTCCATGGGGTTGAACGGCGAGACGTGCAGCGCCTTGGTGAAGTGGGCGGCATGGCTGTGGCGGGCGGGATCGACCTCGCAGGCGTAGACCCGGCGCTCGCCCCAGGGGGTATTGGTGACCTCGCCGAGCAGGGCGCGCAGCCGGCCGTCGCGGTCGTGGACGTAATAGAGGGTGATCGGGTTGAAGGCCATGCCGAACAGGCGCAGCTGGGTGAGCATGGCGATGCGGCCGTCGGCACGGGCCGCCACCGTGTCGCCCAGTTCCTGGCGCAGGCGCTCGCGCACCGCCTCGTCCAGCGGCCGGTCGCGAGGGGCGAGGTAGTCCTCGCGGCGAAAGCGCGCCAGGGCCAGGCGGCGGGCGCTGAAGCCGGGTACGCCGTCGAACAGGGCGGGCAGCTCGTCGAGTTCCAGCCAGAGCATCCACAGCCGGTAGGTGAAGGCGTGCGTGCGCGGCACGACGCGCCGATGGCGCAGTTCGCCACGATAGAGGCGGCTGCGTGGGGGCGCCTTCATGCCGGTGCCTCCCTGGTGGACGCGGCGGCCGGTGAGGCTGCGGCCTCCGGCGCCGTGCCCAGGGCCGCGGCGACCCGCCAGGCGCTCCACACCCCGTCCTCGTGGAAGCCGTTGCGCCAGTAGGCGCCGCAATAGTGGGTGCGCCGGGCGATGCCGGAGATCTCGGCGTGGCGCGCCTGGGCGGCGATGCCCGCGAGGGTGAAGCTCGGATGCGCGTAGCGGTAGCGGCCGAGAATGCGCGCGGGATCGATGCTGGCGGTGTCGTTGAGGGTCACGCAGACGGTGCGAGGCGCCTCGAGTCCCTGAAGGCGGTTCATGTCGTAGGTCACCGAGGCCCGGGCCTCGTCGCCGCGACCGTCCAGGCGGTAGTTCCAGCTCGCCCAGGCGCGGCGCCGGCGCGGCAGCAGCCGGGTGTCGGTGTGCAGCACCACGTCGTTGTCCTGATAGGGCAGGGCACCGAGGATCTCGCGCTCAGCGGGGCTGGGGTCGGCGAGCAGCGCCAGCGCCTGGTCGGCATGGCAGGCCAGCACCACCTGGTCGAAGCGGGCCTCGCCGCGGCCCGTGCTCAGGGTGACGCCGTCGGCGTCGCGGCGGATCGATCGCACCGGGCAGTCGAGCTCGATGCGCTCGGCATAGGGCCGCGTCAGGGCGGGAATGTAGCGCCGTGAGCCACCGGGGATGGTGTACCACTGCGGCCGGTCGTCGATCGACAGCAGGCCGTGGTGGTGAAAGAAGCGCACGAAGAACGCCAGCGGAAAGGCGTCGAGCTCGGCGATGCTCGCCGACCAGATCGCCGCGCCCATCGGCAGCAGGTAGCGCTCGCGGAAGTCCGCGCCGTAGCCGTTGCGGTCCAGGTAGGCGCCGAGGGTGAGTGATGCGTCCAGGCGGCCGCTGTCGAGATCGTGCGTCGCCTCGCGGTTGAAACGCAGGATGTCGGCGAGCATGCGGTAGAAGCGCGGCCGCAGCAGGTTGCGGCGCTGGGCGAACAGCGTGGCCAGGGTATGCCCGTTGTACTCGAAGTCACGCCGGGCATCGTGCACCGAGAAGCTCATCTCGGTGGGCCGGGCGGGCACGCCGAGCCAGGTCAGCAACCGGTTGAAGTGCGGGTAGGTACGGTCGTTGAAGACGATGAACCCGGTATCCACGGCATAGTCGCGGCCGCCGAGTGTGACATCGACGGTGGCGGTATGGCCGCCGAGGCGCGAACCGGCCTCGAACAGCGTGACGTGGTGGCGGGCCGACAGGTAGTGGGCCGCGGCCATGCCGCTGATGCCGCTGCCGACCACCGCGATGTGCTGGGCGTGACTCATGAGACGGCCTCCGTGTGGTGCCGGCGGCGTACCAGACGCCGGCCCAGGCGCAGCCGCAGCGCCGGCGGCAGCAGGCCGGCCAGCTTCACCAGAGCGGTGAAGCGGCGCGGGAAGTGGATGTCCAGACGGCGGCGCTCCAGACCGTCGAGGATCGTCCGGGCGGCGGCATCGGCGTCGATGCGCAGCGGCATGGCGAAGTCATTGCGTTCAGTCAGTGGCGTGGCCACGAAGCCGGGATGCACGAGGCTGATGTCGATGCCCTCGTCGGCCAGGTCGATGCGCAGCGACTCGAGGAAGTGGCTGAGCGCGGCCTTGGAGGCGCCGTAGGCTTCGGCCCGGGGCAGCGGCAGGTAGGCGGCGGCGCTCGACACCGCGGCCAGCAGCGGGCGCGAGCCCGACTGTTCGCGAGCGCGGCGCAGCAGCGGCAGGGCGGCGTCGATCACCCGCACGGCGCCATGGAAGTTGATCGCGAAGACCCGCTCCACCAGCGCCGGATCGAAGCGGCGGACGTCCAGGTATTCGCAGGTGCCGGCGACATGCAGCAGCACGTCCAGGCCGCCGAGGTGCGTACCGAGCGTGTCGGCGGCCTCGTGGACGGATCGAGGGTCGGTCAGGTCGCAGGGCAGCACCAGCGCGCCCGGGTAGTGAGCGGCCAGGCGCTCGAGCGGTTCCCGGCGGCGCGCACTCAGTGCCACCCGGTGACCCTGCTCGAGGAGCCGGCGGGCGAGTGCCTCGCCGATTCCGGAGCTGGCGCCGACGAGCCAGATGCGCCGCCGGCCGGACAGTCCCTGCATGATGACCTCCTCCTCGCGCCACCGGTCAGGCCAGGCGGCGCTTCAGGTAGCGGATCGCGCCGCCGAGCAGCGGTACGTGCTCGTAGAGCAGCGCACCGGCATCGAAGTAGTCGTGATGCTCGCGGACCCGCTCGGCCTCGAAGCGCAGGTACGAACAACCGTCCGCCGTGACCGGGCGCCCCCCGGCCAGGGCCGGATGCGTCACCGTCAGGGTCCAGCGGACGAAGGCCCGATCGCCGTCGTGCAGGCGTTCCGCGAAGGTGAAGCGGCAGTCGCCGACCCGCGTGTAGAGCGTGTCGAAGTAGCGGATCAGTGCCTCCCGTCCCTCGATGTGGTGCCAGGGATCGCGAAAGCTGACGTCCTCAGTGTAAAACTCTGCGAGTCGATTTGTACAGGTTTTGTCCAATTTATTGTAGAAGGCGCAGAAGGCCTCCAGGGACGAGTCACGGGTCATCATCGCCTCCGGGGTGTGGGCCGGAATCGGCCGGGAGAAAGCGGAGCTAGCGGTGTAGCCCCACCAGGTTGTTCACGCAAAGGCCCGACCGGCTAACCGCAGGAGCATCCAGGCTGGCCGGCCCGCCGCAGTCACCTGTGGGCGGAGATTCATCCCCGACAGCGGTGGCCCGATGGCGGGTTCATCGCGACTGAAGTCGCTCCCACCACGACGGTGGCCATGCTGGCCGGCCTGATTGAGGAGCTTGTGGGCGGCGATTGGGCCCCGGCGGTGGAGCCCGGTGGCCGACCCATCGCGACTGAAGTCGCTCCCACGGCCAGGCTCCGGATGAACAACCTGCCGAGAGATCACATCTAGCTCCTGGGCAGGGCCTTGAAGGCCGCCAGGGCACGTTCCCGGGCCGCCTTGTGGTCGACGATCGGTGGCGGATAGTCGGCCGCTCCCGGGGCATCGCGGGGCGGGGCGTGTCGCGCCTTGGCGGGCAGCTCGGCGAGCTCGGGCAGATATTCGGCGAGGAAGCGCCCGTCCGGGTCGAAGCGCCGCGACTGGGTGGTGGGGTTGAAGATGCGGAAGTAGGGCGCGGCATCGGTGCCGGTGGAGGCCGCCCACTGCCAGCCGCCGTTGTTGGCGGCGAACTCGCCGTCGACCAGATGGCGCAGGAAGAAGGCCTCGCCACGCCGCCAGTCGATCAGCAGGTGCTTGGTCAGGAACATGGCGGTGACCATGCGCAGGCGGTTGTGCATCCAGCCGGTGCGCACCAGCTGGCGCATCGCCGCGTCGACCAGCGGGTAGCCGGTGCGTCCCTCGCACCAGGCGCGGAAGGCATCGTCATCGTCGCGCCAGGCGAGAGCCTCGGTGTGGCGCTGGAAGGGGCGGTGGCGGCAGACCGCGGGGAAACCGGCCACGATGTGCTGGTAGAACTCGCGCCAGACCAGCTCGTTGATCCAGCCGGTGAGGCCGGCGTCGCCGTCGCCGAGATGGCCGCCGTTTTCCGCCATCGCCGCCTGCAGGCACTGGCGGTGGGAGAGCATGCCCAGCGCCAGGTAGGGCGAGAGCTCGCTGGTACCGGCGATGGCCGGCAGGTCGCGCTGCTCATGGTAGTGGCGCGCCCGGTAGCGCAAAAAGCGTGCCAGTCGGTCGGCGGCGGCCGTCTCGCCGGCGGGCCACAGTCGGGCGTCCACCGGCGTGTCGGCCAGGCGTGGCGCGTCCGGCAGCGCCTCGGCGGCGATCGGCAGCGCGGTCTGCACGGTCGGCGCGTCGCGCAGGGCCAGCCGTTCGGCGTCGATCTGGCGGTGCCAGGCTCGGGCGAACGGGGTGAAGACGCTGTAGTAGTGCCCCTGGCCGGTCAGCAGCTCGCCGGGTTCGAAGGCCACAGCATCGGTCCAGGCGTGACTGGCCAGTCCGGCCTCGCGGAAGGCCGCCTGCACGGCGGCGTCGCGCCGGGCTTCGTTCAGCGGGTATTCGCGATTGAAGTGCAGCGCGGCGACGTCATGCTCGCGGGCGATGGCCAGCAGGGTCTCGGCGGCGGCCGAGAAGTCGCCGATGTCGCGCTGCAGCAGCGGGATATGGTAGCCGGCCAGGGCCTCGCCGAGCGCCGCCACCCCGCGGCGCAGGAAGTCGATCTTGTTGGCGCCGTGGCCATGGGCCTGCCACTGCGACGGGCAGTGCAGGAACACGGCGATCACCGGCCCGCGGCGGGCCGCGGCGGCCAGGGCCGTGTTGTCGAGGGTGCGCAGGTCACTGCGGAACCAGACGAGTTGACGGGCCATGGGGGCACTCCTGCGGGTGCAAGGCGTGGGACGTTCAGCCGATCAGCGGGCGCAGCCGCTCGAGCGCCATGGTGGGCTGATCGCCCAGGGTCTCCAGCGCGGTGTCCTCGATGTCGCCGGCGCGGATGCGGGTCACCGGCCCGGCCAGGCACACCGGCACCGGCAGCTGGTCGGCCAGCCGCGGCAGCTGGCGACGCAGCAGGTCGTTGCGCTCGGCGCGACCGCTGAGCATCACCACGGCGGACGGGCGCAGGCGCTCCACCGCCAGCGGCCAGTCGCCCTGGGGCAGCGGCGCGTCGAACAGCTGCACCCGGTAGCCGGCATCGGCGGCGGCCAGCGCAAACAGCAGCGACCACAGCGAACCGGGATCGTCGGGCAGGCAGGCGACCACCACCAGGGCGCCGCTGGCGCGGAGGTTGGCGTGGTAGAGGCGGGTACCGATGCGGGTGCGCAAAAAGGCGCTCAGGAACTGGCGCTGCAGACCGGCGCCCAGCTGGTCGCCCCAGCGCTCCTCGAGCTCGCCGATCAGCGGCTGCCACAGCTCGTGCAGGCAGGTGGCGACGGGGTAGAGCGCCAGCCCCTGATTGAACAGCGATTCCAGCCGGGCGCCGTCGAGCGCCTCGATGCTGGCCAGCAGCTGCCGACGCTGGCCCTCCCAGTCGCCGCCGTCGTCGGTGAGGGGCTCGGGGGGCGTCTCGGGCTGGTCGAGCAGGTCGCGCACCTGGCTGACCGGCACGCCGCGGTTGAGCCACTGCAGGATGCGTTCGACACGCTGGATGTCGTCGCGGGCGTAGAGGCGGTGCCCCTTGGGGGTGCGCTGGGGACGGATCAGGCCGTAGCGTCGCTCCCAGGCCCGCAGGGTGACGGAGTTGACCCCTGTCAGGCGGGAAACTTCGCGAATCGGATACAGCGGAGCGCCGGTCGGATCCGTTGACTTGTCACTCATGCGCACTGGGGCCTCTTGCAGTCCAACGACACGGCACGCCTCCCGGAGGCCGTTGTCATCTAGAGAATGGGGGAGATAATTGTACAAGGCAACCGTATTGTACAAATCGTATCCGCGCCCATTCTACCGTGACGCCACGGGATCTGCGCGACTCTCGATGATCGCCGCCAGGGCGTCGACGAAGGCGGGGTGCTCGCCCACCGGCGGCAGCAGCGTGAGCGTGAGCTCGGGATGCGCGGCGTTCAGGCGCTCGAGCTGGCCGGGCACGTCCTCACGCAGGTGGCGCCCCGCGGCGAAGAACAGCGGCAGGATCTCGGCGCGGCGGCAGCCGGCCGCGGCCAGCTCGGCGGCGACGCTGTCCAGCGACGGCTCGCAGAGTTCCATGTAGGCCAGGCGCAGCGGGCGTTCGAGGCGTTCGGCCAGGCCCTCGCCCAGGCTGTCGAAGGGGGCGCGCCAGCGCGGGTCGCGGGACCCGTGGGCGAGCAGGATCAGGGCATCATGCATGCAGGTTCTCCTTGTCGGCGGAATGGGTGGCCAGGTGATGGCCCAGGGCGTGGCCGGACAGCCAGGCGTCCTCGATGCGCCCGTTCCGCCAGGCATCGCCGCACAGCGCCAGGCCGTCCGCCCCCAGCCGATAGCCGGATCCGCCGGTGTCCGCCGCGGCCGGCTGGGCGTAGCGCCAGCGGTGCGCCGTCAGGCACTCGGCGGCGGGCAGGGGCGCGGGGTACTGCGCGGCGAAGGCGGCGAGCAGGGCGTCGGCCACCGTGGCGGGGTCGTCCTCCAGGTGCTCGACACTCCAGGCCACATCGGCGAGCAGGGTCAGGCTCTCGCCCTGGGCGTGGCGGCCGGGCCTGGTGTGATTGCGGATGGCACGATGCAGCGTCCGCGTCGGGCCCGTCAGAAAGGCCGCCGTCTGCCAGTCCGGGGCCGGGGCGTCGAGTGCCGGCAGTGGCGTGGAAAACCGCACGCAGGCGGCCCAGCAGGGTGTCATCGGGCGTTGCGTGCAGGCCGCCGCCAGTTCGGGGGCGACCGGGCCGAGCAGCGCGGCGGCCTGGGGCGTCGGCAGCGCCAGCACCACGCCGGCGAAGGGGCCATGGTGCGCGCCGGACTCCGTCTCGAGCCACCAGCCGTCACGGGTCGATTGCAGGGCGGTGATTCGCTGCCCGGTGTGGACATCGAGCCCCTGTGCCAGATGCCGGGCCAGAGCACTCATGCGCGGCACGGCGGTGAAGCGTTCGGCGGCGCTCGCCGGCTGCCATCCATCGGCGCTGACCCGCCACGGGCGGGTCGGCCAGGGGGCGACGAGGCCGGCATCCCGCCAGGCGCTCAGGGCCCGGCGAAACGTCGGGTGGCGCGCGGTGAAGTGCTGGGCGCCGAGGTCGAAGACCGTCTCGCCGATGCGACGGTTGGCCAGGCGGCCGCCGGGGCCGCGGGCCTTGTCGAAGAGCTGCACGGCCCGGCCCTGGTCGACGAGTGCGCGGGCGCAGGCCAGACCGGCGATGCCGGCACCGATGATGGCAAGCGGGGCGACCGTCATGCGAGGCTCTCCTGTGCGGGGCGAAAGAGGCCGCCGAGCAGGTGGTCGGCGGCGCACTGCGCCGACTAGACTAGCAAAGCGTACAACGTCTGTATAACTCGGCTTCAGCCGAGCCAAGGAGGCCCGATGCATGTGTTGATGACCGGCGGGACCGGCTTCGTGGGACGTCGGCTCGCCGAGCGGCTGGCCGCGGCCGGCCACACGCTGTCGGTGGTGTCCCGGGACCCCGAGGCGGCGGCCCGGGTGCTGCCGTCGGCGACCGCGATCCGCTCCCGGGTGCTCGACTTCCGCGATGCCGGCGTCGAGGCGATCGTCAACCTGGCCGGCGAGCCGATCGCCGACAAGCGCTGGAGCGCGGCACAGAAGCGGCGCCTGGTCGACTCCCGGGTCACCATCACCCGCGAGCTGGTGACGCTGTGCCGCTCGGCCGACACGCCGCCCCGGGTGATGGTCTCGGGCTCGGCGATGGGCTATTACGGTGCTCAGGGCGAGCGGGTCGTGGACGAGGACACGCCGCCCCACGACGAGTTCGCCCACCGGCTGTGCGCCGAGTGGGAGGCGGCGGCCCGCGAGGCCGAGTCGACCGGCGTGCGGGTGGCACTGCTGCGCACCGGGCTGGTGCTGGACGCCGGCGGCGGCACCCTGGCGAAGATGCTGCCGCCGTTCCGGCTGGGGCTGGGCGGGCGCTTCGGCGACGGCCGCCAGTTCATGCCGTGGATCCACCGCGAGGATCACGTCCGCAGCATCGAGTTCCTGCTCGGGCGGGATGACCTGAGCGGCCCCTTCAACGCCTCGGCCCCGCATCCGGTGACCAACGCCGAGTTCACCCGCACCCTGGCGAGCCGGCTGCATCGCCCGGCGCTGCTGCCGGTGCCGGGCAGGCTGCTCGAACTGGCGCTGGGCGAGATGGCCCGCCTGCTGCTGACCGGCGCGGACATGCGCCCGCGCCGGCTGCTCGACGCCGGCTTTCGCTTCGACTACGAGACGCTCGACGCCGCCCTCGCCGCGATTCTTTCGGGTGGCCAGCGTCGGGGCTGATTCCGTACCGATAAGACGATCTTTCTGCTCGCTGTTACGTCGATCGGGTGACAATTCACGCGGTGAATTGGAGGAAGCGCTGAATAAATAGCCGAGCGGGAAGTAGCGCAAGGCGCACGGCGCGCAGGAACCACAGCCTATGGGGTATAGGCTCGGATTCCGAGCACCGCGCAACGCAGCGATACACCCGCGCAGGCATTTATTCCGTGTTTCCTAGCGCCGGGTCTCCTTGTCCACCGTCACGATCACCCGCACCGCGTCGAGGCGCAGCCGCGCGCCCTCGATGGCGGTGTCGAGGGCCGCGCGCTCGTCGCGCAGGGCGTCGAGTTCGTCCTGACGCACCGAGGGGTTGTGGCGGGCCAGCGCCTGCAGGCGGGTCAGCTCGCCGTCGAGGCGTTCGCGCATGCGGCTCTGGGCGGCCTCGAGGATGGTCGGCAGCTCGCGCTCGGCCTCGCTCTCGCCGCGGGTCAGCAGGTCGCGGAGCTGTTCGTGGCGTGACTTGATCAGGTCGCGGGCCACTGCCTTCTTGACCTTCTGCAGGTTCTTGGCCAGTCCGGTGAACGAGACCTTGTCGGCCAGGTTGGCGCCGGATTCGTCGAGCAGCACGCGGATCGCCGTGGGCGGCAGGAAGCGGTCCACGTGCAGGTGCGTGGGCGCCGGGCAGTGGGTGCAGAAGACCAGCTCGGTGAGCACCCGGCCGGGCGGGATGGCGGGATGATCGAGCAGCGCCAGTGCCGTGTTGCCCAGGGTGCCGTCGAGGATGCGCTCCATGATCTCGCGGACCAGCGGGTGCTCCCAGGAGAGGTGCTGGACGTCGTCACGGGCCAGGGCGCGCTCGCGGGAGCGGGTGGCGGTGAAGCCTTCCTCGCCCTTCACCAGCCCCGGCAGGCCGTCGAGCATCTGCGGGCCGGCGCGCAGGTGCAGCAGTTCGCCGCCCAGGTCCTGGCTGTCGACACCGAAGATGTCCAGCGCCTGGTCCAGGTAGCGCGGCAGGGCGCGGTCCGCGTCGAGCTCGCGGATCGCCGTGGCGACGGCATCGGCGCGCTCGTTGCGGCAGGCGTTGAGCTCGAGCAGGCGGTTGCGTCCGGCGTTGCGTTCGGCCAGCTTGGCGTCGAACAGCGCGCGGGTCTCGTCGATCACCTCGGCGAGGGCCTCGTCGTCGAGCAGCGATTCGGCCAGCTCGTCGCCGAAGGCGTCGAACAGCTCGCTGCCCACGCCGTGGGGCGCGCTGAAGGCGTCCATGCCTTCCCGGTACCAGCGCAGCAGCCGCTCGCCGGGGCTGTCGGCGAACACCGGCACATGGATCTCGATGGCGTGGCGCTGGCCGATGCGGTCCAGGCGGCCGATGCGCTGCTCGAGCTGGTCGGGATGCTGGGGCAGGTCGAACATCACCAGATGGCGGCAGAACTGGAAGTTGCGCCCTTCCGAGCCGATTTCCGAGCAGATCAGCAGCTGGCTGCCGTCCTCCGCGTCGGCGAAGTCGGCGGCGGCGCGGTCGCGCTCGACCAGCGTCAGCCCCTCGTGAAACACCGGGGCGTGGACGCCGCCGAGTACGCGCAGCGCCTCGGCCAGGTCGGTGGCGGTCCGGCGGTCGTGGGCGATCACCAGCGCCTTGTCGCGGCCCATCTCGGTGAGCCGCTCGAGCAGCCAGGTGACGCGCGGGTCGATCTGCCACCAGGGTTCGCCGTTGAGCGGGTCGTCGTCCAGCGCCCGGTAGGTGGCGTCGAGATAGAGCATCACGTCGGGGTGGTCGAGTCCGGTCTCGATCAGCAGCTCGTCGAGGGAGTCCTCGTCGCGGGCGAGCTTGCGCAGCACGCGGCGGTAGGCCGAGGGCGGGTCGAGGCGCGCGACGTGCAGGCGCCGTTCGGGGAAGCCGCCGACATGCCGCCGGCTGTTTCGGAACATCACCCGGCCGGTACCGTGGCGGTCGAGCAGCTGGTCGCGCAGCTGGATGCGCGCGGCCTCGCGCTGGGCGCTATCGCTCTCGGGATCGGCCAGGGTGTCGAGCAGCGCCCGGCTGTCGGCGTCGTCGATGACCGTGGCGGCGGTGTCCAGCGCCGCGGCGTCGCCGGGCAGGGCGTCGAGGGCGTCGATGGCCTCGGCGACCCGCACGTAGCCGGCTTCCTCGGCGCGGAAGCGCTCCAGGTCGTGGTAGCGGTCGGGGTCGAGCAGGCGCAGCCGGGCGAAATGGCTCTCCAGGCCCATCTGCTCGGGGGTGGCGGTGAGCAGCAGCAGCCCCGGCGTTACGGCGGCCAGGCGCTCGACGCAGGCGTAGCCGGGGCCGCTCTCTTCCGGCGTCCAGTCCAGGTGGTGGGCCTCGTCGACGATCAGCAGGTCCCAGGCGCAGGCCTCGGCCTGGCTCTGGCGATGGGGGTTGGCGAACAGCCACTGCTGGCTGGCGAGGATCAGCTGGCCGGCCTCGAAGGGGTTGGTCTCGCCGTGGGCCTGGCTCTGGCGCTCGTCGAGCAGGGTGACCTCGATGGCGAAGCGGCGCAGCAGCTCGACCAGCCACTGATGCGTGAGGCTGTCGGGCACCAGGATCAGCGCCCGCTCGGCGCGCCCGGCGAGCAGCAGGCGATGCAGGATCAGCCCGGCCTCGATGGTCTTGCCCAGCCCCACCTCGTCGGCGAGCAGCACGCGCGGCGCATGGCGGCGCGAGACCTCGTCGGCGATGTAGAGCTGGTGGGGGATCAGGTCGATCTTGGGGCCCGCCAGGCCCAGCGCCGGGTTCTGGCTGATGCGGTGGTGGTGATGCAGGGTGCGAAAGCGCAGGTCGAACCAGTCGTTGCGGTCGACCTGGCCGGTGAGCAGGCGGTCGCGGGCCTGGTTGAACTGCATGCGATCGGAGAGCTTGGCCTCGGAGAGCTCGTGCCACTCGCCGGCGGCGTCGATGCCGATATAGATCACCAGGCCGTCGACTTCCTTGGTGTCGTCGACGGTCAGGGTGACCCCCTCGGCGGACTCGATGTGATCGCCGCTGCCGAAGACCACGCGGGTCAGCGGTGCCTGGCGCACGCTGTAGGTGCGGGTTTCCTGGCTGGCGGCGAAGAGCACGGTGACGCTGCGGAAATCGACGTTGAGGATGGTACCCAGGCCCAGTTCGGCCTCGCCGTCGCTGATCCAGCGCTGGCCGGGAATGAAGTCGCTCATGGTGTCCTAAATGCTCGAAGAAATCGGGGCTTGCGGGCCGGCGGGCTTGCGGTCCCGGCCGCCCGGCGATGGGGCGCCGTATACTAACGCAAAGCGGCAGGTGGCTTAAGCGCTCCTTTTACAACCGGTCGTCGGGATGGGCTTTTCCGGCGGCAAGGCTTCGCGAGGGCGCTGTAAACCCCTCCCTGGGCGCTACCTTTGCCATCCATGGCAAAGGACCCTCGCTTCGCCTTGTCCCCCGGCGCCCATCGTTCCGAAAGCTTGGGAACGAGTTCCAAGCGCCGCCCGCGTTTTCTCGTTCCTCAGCGTTGAGCCAGCCGGGTCCAGCTGTCGAGCAGCGCCCGTGTCGGCTCCCCGGCGTGGCTCGCCACCCGGCGGCCGTGGCGATCGAACACCAGGGTCGCGGGTAGCCCGGGGGCGTGGCTCAGCGCCAGCCACTTTTCGTGCGGGTCGAGCAGCACCCGGGGCAGGGAGAGGCCGTGCCGGTCGAGATAGCGGCCGACGGCGAGCAGGCTGTCGCCCTCGGCGATCACCGCCACCCGGGCCTCGCCCCGCGCGGCGAGTGCCGCCAGGCGGGGCAGCGTATGCCGGCAGGCCCGGCAGCGCGTCTGGACGAGGGTGACGATCAGCGGCCGGTCGTCGGCGGGCGCGAGGGTGACGCTCCGCCCTTCGAGGGTGTCGAGGGCCAGGTCGGGCAGGTGGGTCAGCGTCGGGGCTCGCCCCAACGGCTGCCAGGCCGTCAGGCCCAGCCAGGCAAGGGCGGCGGCCACGAGCAGCCCCTGGGCGGCGAGCCGGGGGCGTCGGCGGTCGCGCAGGGCCCACGCACTCCAGGCCGCCGCGCCCAGCCAGCCGGCGAGCGGCTGGTAGCCCGGCAGCCAGGGGCGGAACAGGTCCAGCGGCGCGGCGAGCGTGGCCTCGGGGTGCAGGGCCGCATGGCCCAACCGGGCGGCGAGCAGGGCGCAGACCAGGCCGCCGCCGAACCAGATGGCGCGGCGATGGTGCGGCAGACGCAGCACCAGCGTGGCGGCGATCAGCACGCCGCCGGCGATGAGCCCGGCGTAGAGGCGCGGCAGGGGGACGAGCCAGGGGCCGAGGGCGAGGACATTCATGGACGGTCGAGTTGAGCCGGGAGCGATCAGGGATCAAGGCGGTCGAGCGCACGCCGTCGGCGCGGTCGCATCGGGGCCAGTGACCAGCCTACGGCCCGCGGCCCGGCTTGTCATGTCCCGTCGGCTCAGCCCGAGCCATGTTTCAGCTGTCTGCAAGAGCTCTGGGCTCAGGGGCTGTTCCCGGCCTGCGACGGTTTAGCCCGTCATTTCCCCTGTTCGCGGCGAGAGCGACTATCCTGAGAACGACGTTTCCGAGCACAACGTGACTTCAACGTTGCACGCCGGGACGCGGCCGGCCGACGGGGCGAGGGTCGGCCGCCGGCCGCTGCCTGCCGTGGCGCGTTCCTTTCTCAGCTCCTCGCCGGCGTGGCGGGCCTGGCGGGCCGCCCGGGAGGCTGCCATGGGTCAGCGCAACATCTTCGTCGTCGGGCTCAATGACTTCAATCGCGCGCGTCTCGAGCAGCTGCGCGGCGCGCAGGACTATCGCTTTCACGGCGTCATCGAGCCCGCCGAGGTCTACGACACCGAGGTCTTTCCGATCGAGGACATGCTGTCGCGCGCCGAGGCCACGCTGCGCGACTTCGACGGCCCGGTGGACGCCATCGTCGGCTACATGGACTTTCCGGTGTCGACCATGCTGCCGCTGCTCTGCGAACGCTTCGGCACGCGCACGGCGAGTCTCGAGAGCCTGCTCAAGTGCGAGCACAAGTACTGGAGCCGGCTGGTCCAGCGCGAGGTGATCGGCAACTACATTCCGCGCTTCACCGCCTTCGATCCCTTCGACGACGAGGCGCTGTCGAAGATCGGCCAGGCGGGTCTCTACTTCCCGTTCTTCGTCAAGCCGATCAAGTCGTCGGGCTCGCGGCTGGGCTTTCGCATCGACAGCCCCGAGGACTTCATCATGGCGACCGGGCGGCTGCGCGACGAGATCGGCCTGATCTCCGAGCCGTTCAACTTCGTCCTCGAGCAGGCCAGCCTGCCCGAGGCGGTGCGTGCCGTGGACGGCGGCCACTGCATGGCCGAAGAGATCATCGGCGGCTGGCAGTGCACGGTGGAAGGCTATGTCTTCGAGGGCGAGGTGGTGCCCTACGGCATCGTCGACTCGATCCGCTATCCGCAGGTGCTGAGCTTCTTCTGCTACCGCTACCCGTCGCGACTGCCGGCGCGCATCCAGAGCCGGATGGAGGAACTCACCCGCACGATCATGGCCCACATCGGCTACGACAACGCGGCCTTCAACATCGAGTTCTTCTGGGACGAGGTCCAGAACCGCATCTGGCTGCTGGAGATCAATACCCGCATCTCGCAGTCGCACTGCGACCTGTTCGAGAAGGTCGACGGTGTCAGCCATCAGCAGGTCACCGTCGACCTGGCGCTGGGCCAGCGTCCCGACATGCCTCATCGCGAGGGCGAGTACGCGGTGGCCGGCAAGTTCTTCTACCGGGTGTTCTTCGTCGACGCCACGATCGTGAGCGTTCCCGATCCCGAGGCGATCGCGGCGCTGGAGCGGCGCTTCCCCGGCACCCACATCGAGCTTCAGGTCACCCCGGGCATGCGGCTGTCGGAGCTGCCCGAGCAGGACAGCTACAGCTATGCGCTGGCGCTGGTCTGGATGGGCGCGGACAGCGACGAGGCGCTGGAGGCCAACTACGCCCGGCTGGCCGAAGAGCTGGTCTTCGAATTCGAGGACATCATCGGCTGAAACAGCCGATGCCAGGGCGACAACAACACGCAGACTAAAGGGGGAACGCATGCGCATCGTCGAGACCTATTCGCGCCGGGTTCACGAGGAGGAGACCTGGATCACCCTGAGCGACGGGTGTCGGCTGGCGGTGCGCCTGTGGCGGCCGGTCGATGCCGAGCGCCACCCGGTGCCGGCGATCCTCGAGTATCTGCCCTATCGCAAGCGTGACCTGACCGCGAGCCGTGACGCCCAGACCCATCCCTACTGGGCCGGGCACGGCTACGCCGGGGTGCGGGTGGATATCCGCGGCAGCGGCGAGTCGGACGGCGTGCTCACCGACGAGTACCTGCAGCAGGAACTCGACGATGGTCTCGAGGTGCTGCGCTGGATCGCCGCACAGTCCTGGTGCACCGGCGACATTGGCATGGTGGGCATCTCCTGGGGCGGCTTCAACGGCCTGCAGATCGCCGCGCTGCAGCCGCCCGAGCTCAAGGCGGTGATCACCCTGTGCTCCACCGATGACCGCTATGCCGACGACGTCCATCACATGGGCGGCTGCCTGCTGGGTGACAACCTGTCCTGGGCCTCGACGATGTTCGACGCCAACGCCTGCCCGCCGGACCCGGCGCTGGTCGGCGAGCGCTGGCGCGAGATGTGGATGGAGCGCCTCGAGGGCAGCGGGCTGTGGCTGGCCACCTGGCTGGCCCATCAGCGCCGTGACGATTACTGGAAGCACGGTTCGGTGTGCGAGGACTTCTCGCGCATCCGCTGCCCGGTCTATGCCATCAGCGGCTGGGCCGACGGCTACTGCAATGCGGTATTCCGGCTGCTGGACGGGCTCGAGGTGCCGCGCAAGGGGCTGGTGGGGCCCTGGGCGCACAAGTACCCGCATCTGGGCGTGCCGGGGCCGGCGATCGGCTTCTTGCAGGAGGCGCTGCGCTGGTGGGACCACTGGTTGAAGGGCATCGATACCGGGATCATGGACGAACCGATGCTGCGCGTGTGGATGCAGGAGTCGGTGCCGCCCTCGGCACGCTATGACGTGCGTCCGGGGCGCTGGGTCAGCGAGCCCGAGTGGCCCTCGCCGCGGATCGTGCCGACGCCGTTTCGCCTGACCAGCGGTCACGACCTGGAGCCCGAGGTGGCGCGGATCGGTGCCGACAGCGCGCTCGACGACGTGCCCCTGACGATCCGTTCGCCGCTGTTCGTCGGCCTGTATGCCGGCAAGTGGTGCTCCTACAACGCGCCGCCCGACCTGCCCCACGACCAGCGCGACGAGGACGGCGGCGCGCTGATCTTCCAGACCGCCCCGCTCGAGGCACCACTGGAGATCTGCGGCCAGCCGGTGGTGGAGCTCGACCTGGAGGCCGACCAGCCGGTGGCGATGGTCGCGCTGCGCCTGATCGATGTCGGCGAGGACGACAAGGCGACGCGGGTCTCCTACGGGCTGCTCAACCTGACCCATCGCGACAGCGACGAGTTTCCCGAGCCGCTGGAGCCGGGCCGGCGCTACCGGGTACGCGTCCTGCTCAAGCACATCGCCCAGCAGTTCCCCGCGGGGCATGCGATCCGCCTGTCGCTGTCGAGCAGCTACTGGCCGCTGGCCTGGCCGGCGCCGATCCCGGCCAAGCTGACCCTGCATCCGGCCGAGTGCCGGCTGGTCCTGCCGTGTCGCGAGCCGCAGCCGGACGAGGAGGCGGCGTTGCCCGCCTTCGCCGAGCCCGAGGGCGCGCCGCCGCTGGCGCGTACGCTGATCCAGCCCAGCCAGGAGGCCTGGCGGGTGATCCGCGACCTGGGCAACGACCGCACCACCCTGGAAGTGATCAACGATGAAGGCACCTACCGCCTCGACGACATCGACCTCGAGCTCGCGGTGCGGGTCACCGAGCGTTACAGCTACGCCTACGGCAACTACGACAGCCTGAGTGGCTGGACCGAGTGGCGGCGCAGCTTCGGCCGTGGCGACTGGCAGGTGCGCACCGTGGCCCGCACGCTGATGACCTCGGACGCCGAGAATTTCCGTCTGCGGGCCACCCTGGATGCCTACGAGGGCGAGAGCCGGGTGTTCGCCAAGACCTGGGACGAGACGATCCCGCGCGACCTGGTGTGACGCCGTCGCCGTGCCGACCGCCACCGGGGGCTGCCGCCGGCGGCGGCCCGGGGAGCGCGGAGTCAGTGCAGCCGGGGCTCGCTCAGGGCACGATTGGCCTGCAGGGCTTCGGTATAGGTCGGGTAGCGGTCGATCTCGCGGATCTTGCCACCGGTGGTTTCCAGCAGCAGCCAGTAGTCGGGTTGCTTGAGCTGCCTGCCCGAGCCGAGGTTGGCCGGCGCGATCTTGAAGCTGCGAATCGCCATGACATCCTCCTGATGTTACACAAGGATACAAAACAAGCATGGAAGAGTGGCATGAGGCGGGAAACGCGGTTTCCTTCGTGAATAAGACCGTCAGACGCGCGGAGGAAACTGTCCTGGAAAGAGCAGGAAACTCGTCCTGCGGGAGCCAGAAGTACCGCTGACGGGCGGATCGACGGCCGCGCGTCGCCAGCGGCGTGACGCCGGGCTACAATGAGCCGCCTGCGGGCTGTGGCCCGGAGCCTGATTTCCGTTGGCTTGAGGCGGTCCTGCCGCCCGGAGTGTCCATGGCAAAGCGAGTCGACACCCTGCGCGCCCTGGCGATTGCCAGTCAGGCCGTGGGTTTCATCCTCATCATCACCCTGGAAACCATGCTCGGCGATGCGGCTCGCCCCTGGCAGGGCGTGACCCTGGCGGTGATGCTGACGGCGGCACTGAGCATCGCCCTGGTGCGTCTCTACCGCCGCAATCGGGCGCGCAAGGCGGCCGCCGAGCGGGCCCGGCGGGCTTCCGAGACCTGGATGTCTGACTGACGTCTTCCCTTGTGCGGCAATTAACAAAAGGATGCGCAAGTAAACAGTATAAAACGTTGATGAAATTGTTGTTTCTCACGCTGACGTCTATAAGAGATGCCATATAAGAAAAGTGAGGAACACCATGCTGGCGCGCAAGATACGGCAGCGAGCCGTCGTGGCCTGCTGGGGCTTTACCCTGTTGCTGATCCCCGGCGCCATGGCGGTGATCATGCGCTTCGACCCCGCCGTCTATGCGGGGTTGCCGCTGTCGCGGCGCCAGTTCGTGGCGCTCATCCTGGCCTTTTTCGTGACCGCCTTCATCGGCATTGCCTTCCTGTGCTCCAGGTTGAACGAGGATCTCGACACGCTCATGCACGACAATGAGCTCGAGACGGGCGACGACTTGTCCCGACCAGTCGGTGGCGGAAAGCCGCTCAAGGACGTCGATCTGCTGGCCGAGGGCCAGCAGATCGGGTTGCGCATACTGCGTATGGCTCAGGGCAGTCCACTGCGGGGAAAGGTACCGGAAAGGGCCGTGATCCGAACCCTCAATGGCGGGATGCCGGTCACGGCCGCCGAGGCCAATAGCCTGGTGAAAAGCGGCGTCAATCAGATGGAGTGGGTCAACCCGCAAGGGGTGGTCAACGTGGCGGTATTCCAGGGCGAGGGGCCGGATCTCAAGATTCAGGTGCAGCAGATCCGCCGACCCGCCGCTCGAGCGTGATGCGCTCGTCGCGGGGTCATCGAGAGTGGCGCATCCGCGACGGGGATGGCATAACAGGTTGAACAGCCTGATACCCGGAGGTGCCGCCATGATCGAGCGCTGGTTGCGACGCAGTCGCTTGATGATTCATGTCACGGTGGTGCTGGCCATGCTGGCGGCCTTCGTGCTCTATGCCCTGGCCTGTTTGAGCCTGCTGCAGACGCTGTGGGCCCTGGTGACCGGCGGTGCCGGGGATGGCGACACCCTCAAGGAAAGCGCCGTGGGACTGCTGAAGATGATGGACCTGCTGCTGATCGCGGCGAGTTTCCAGATCATGGCCCACGGCATGTACCGGCTGTTCCTGCGTCCCGACTTCGAAAGCCCGGGGCCGTTGCAGGTAGCCAGCTTCACCGAGCTCAAGCACTCGCTGGTCACGGTGGCCGGCATCGTGCTGGTGATCCTGTTCGTGGAGAACGCCGTCAAGCTGGGTGCGGGGCGGCCGATCCTCGAGCTGGGCATCGCCATCGCGCTGGTGATCGCCGCCTCGGGCTGGGCGTTCCGCTCCAGCAAGGGAGCCGACAAGGGGCATTGAAGGCGCCCCGCCTTGCCAGACGCCTGCCCCGACTCTGGCACGCCGTCTCGTCATGCCAGCAGGACATTGAGTCGCTTCACGCAGGCTTGAACGGCGCTTGCCGCCGCGTCGGCATTCAGGTCGTCCAGCGCAACGACCCCGACACTGCCTTCGAACCCCGGGCGTGATGCCGGATCGCACAGCGGACAGGCCACGCCCACGGCGCCGCGCTGGAGCTGCCCGCGGGTGATGCTGTAGCCCTGGCGGCGAGCGTCGCGCACTGCGTCGCTGTCCGACTCGGACTCGGGGCGTGCCGAGAGGATGGCAATGCCCGCCGCACCGATGGTCAGGGGATGCCGGCTCCCCACCCGATAGCCGACGCGCAGTAACGCCTCTTCGGGCTCGGCCACCATCAAGGCCACGCACTCGTCGCCTTGCGCGGCCGACAGGTAGGCGGTGGCGTTCGTCTCGCGGGCGAGGCGGCGCAGCAAGGGCTCGGCCACGCTGCGCAGCTGCGGCTCGAATTGCGCGGCGAGGCCGAGGATCCCGCCACCCAGACAGATGGCCCCATCCTCCCGGCGATAGGCGAGGGCGTTCGCCTCCAGCGTCGCCACGATGCGATAGACGATCGCCCGGTTGATACCCAGCGCCTCCGCCAGCTCGGCAATGCTCAGGCCACCCGGGTGACGGGCGATGATCCTGAGGGCGTGGAGCCCCCGATCGAGGGTTTGCAATTGACTCATCGTGCGTGGCTCGCCGTTCAGAAACTGCAACTTAGACTTTGGGCTAGAGAGCCCAGGGTATCACCTGTCCGCCCCTTGACCCCGGTCAAGGGCTTACCTATGTTCGTTCACGGAACAAGTCTTTTCAATAAAAGTAAATAACGAGACTCGCCATGCCCACGCCTCGGACCTCGCCGCGTGCCGACGAAGGACGTTGTCCTTTTCGCGACGCCGCCTCTCATGCCCCCGATACTGCGCCGAACGGCTGCCCGGTATCGCCGCAGGCGGCATCGTTCGACCCCTTCGAAAGCGACTATCAGCTGGATCCGGCAGAGGCGCTGCGCTGGTCCCGCGATCAGGAGCCGGTCTTCTACAGTCCCCGGCTCGGCTACTGGGTGGTCAGCCGTTACGCCGACGTGAAGGCCATCTTCCGCGACAACCGGACGTTCTCGCCGTCCATCGCCCTGGAGAAGATCACGCCGACCACCCAGGCCGCGCAGGACACGCTCCAGCGCTACGGCTATGCCATGAACCGCACGCTGGTCAACGAGGACGAGCCGGCCCACATGGAGCGCCGCCGCGCCCTGATGAAGTCCTTCGAGCTGGAGGAGCTGGCCCATCACGAACCCATGGTGCGGCGCCTGACGCGCGAGTATCTGGATCGGCTGGTCGACAAAGGCGAGGCGGATCTGGTCGATGAGATGCTCTGGGAGATCCCGCTGACCGTGGCGCTGCACTTTCTCGGCGTGCCCGAGGAAGACATGGACACGCTTCGCGAGTACTCCATCGCCCACACCGTGAACACCTGGGGGCGGCCCTCGCCGGACGAGCAGGTCGCCGTCGCCGAGGCGGTGGGCAAGTTCTGGCAGTATGCCGGCCAGGTGCTGGAGAAGATGCGGCAGGACCCTGCCGGCCATGGCTGGATGAAATACGCCATTCGTCGCCAGCAGGAACTGCCGGAGGTGGTCACCGACTCCTACCTGCATTCGATGATGATGGCCGGCATCGTCGCCGCCCACGAGACCACGGCGCATGCCACCGCCAACATGCTGCGCCTGCTGCTGGAAAACCGCGCGGTCTGGGAGGATCTGTGTGCCAACCCGTCCCTGATTCCCAATGCCGTCGAAGAGTGCCTGCGTCTGTCGGGGTCGGTGGCCGCCTGGCGGCGTATCGCCACGACCGATACGCAGGTCGGTGACGTGGCGATCCCCAAGGGGGCGAAGCTGTTGATCGTCAGCGCCTCGGCCAACCACGACGGCCGGCACTTCGAGAACCCCGATGAGCTGGACATCTACCGGGACAACACCACCGACCACCTGACCTTCGGTTACGGCAGCCACCAGTGCATGGGCAAGAACCTCGCCCGCCTGGAGATGCGGATCTTCCTCGAAGAATTCACGCGTCGCCTGCCGCACATGACCCTGGTTCCCGACCAGACATTCACCTTCGTGCCCAACACCTCGTTCCGTGGTCCGGAGCATCTGTGGGTGCGCTGGGACCCGACCCGAAACCCCGAACGCCGCGACGACTCGCTCCGTGAGCAGGGGCGTGATTTCCCCCTGGGCGCGCCCTCCCGGCGCGATGCCGAGCGGGAAGCCGTGGTGACTCGGGTCATCCACGAGACGCCCGACGTCATCCGCCTGGTGCTGGAAGATCCACGCGGTCGGCCGCTGCCGCGCTGGACCCCCGGCGCGCACATCGATCTGGCCGTGGGCGACATCACTCGCAAGTACTCCCTGTGCGGCGACCCGGACGACGAACAGCGCCTGGAGATCGCCATCCGTCGCGAAGAACCGGGGCGGGGCGGCTCCCGACTTATTCATGACACGGTCAAGCCGCAGACCCGAGTGCGCCTGCGGGGGCCGCGCAATCATTTCCGGCTGGACGAGACCGCCGACGGCTACCTGCTGATCGCCGGGGGCATCGGTATCACCCCGATCATCGCGATGGCGGATCGACTCAAGCGGCTCAGCAAGCGCTACGCCATTCACTACGCAGGCCGTTCCCGGGGCTCCATGCCGCTGCTGGAGCGCCTGAAGCGAGATCATGGCGATCGGCTGTGCCTGTACCCCGCGGACGAGGGGCGGCGCCTCGATCTACCGGCTGTCGTGGGCGGGCGCGGCGAGGCTCGGGTCTATGCCTGTGGCCCGGCGCGTCTGCTCGATGCCCTGGCGGCGCTGACCCGGGACGACGCGGATGCCATCCATGTCGAGCACTTCAGCGCGAGTCACGCGATCCTCGATCCCCGCCGGGAGCAGGCCTTCGAAGTGGAATTGAGCGACTCCGAACTGACCGTCCCCGTGGCCGCCGACCAGACCGTGCTGCAGGCGCTGCGCGCGGTCGGTGTCGACGTGCCCAGCGATTGCGAGGAGGGGCTGTGCGGCACCTGCGAGGTAGCCGTCATGGCGGGCGAGGTGGATCACCGCGACAAGGTCCTGAGCGCCGACGAGCGAGCCGCCAGCCGGCGCATGATGACCTGCTGCTCCCGTGCGAAGCGCGGCAAGCTCGTGCTGGGGCTCTAGTGGGTCGATAACGTCTTTCTCCCGGCCCCTGACGGCCAAACAACAATACCAACCTCATCTCCGCGCCTGCGGAGCAATCAGGAGCACCCTGTGAACAACAAGACGCTTACCTTCGCCTCGCTTGCCATCGGCGCGACGCTGCTGATGTCGCAAGCCGCCGCCGCCCAGACCACGCTCAAGGTCAGCCATTACCTGCCTCCCGTGCATGGCCTCCATACCGACTTCATCGAGCCCTGGACCGAGCAGGTCACAAAGTGCACCAACGGCGAGGTCCAGTTCGAGATCTATCCGGGCGGGACGCAGCTGGGCAATGTCGCCAAGCAGCAGGAGCAGGTGCTGGCCGGTGTCGTGGACATCGCACTTGGCCTCCAGGGGATTCCCCGCGGGCGCTTCCCGCGCACCTCGTTGATCGAATTGCCGTTCATGACGCGCGATGCCGGGGCTGCCAGCGAGACGCTGTGGGAGATGTATCCCGAGTACCTGGCGCCTGAATATCGTGGCCTCAAGGTGCTCGCGTTGTTCGCCCATAACGGCGGGCTCATCCATACGGCGGACAAGAAGGTGGAAACCATGGAGGACATGCAGGGGCTGCGCCTGCGCACCCCCAGCCCCGCCGTCTCGCAGATGCTCACGGCACTGGGTGCCACCCCGCAGGGCCTGCCGCCGGGCGAGGTCTACGAGAACATTCAGAAGCACGTGATCGACGGGACCGTCTTCCCCTGGGACCCGGTGAAGTCGTTCGGCCTGAACGAGGTGCTCCACTATCACCTGGACGCCGGCGCCTATACGGTCCCGTTCTTCTTCGTGATGAATCAGCGCAAGTACGACTCGCTGCCCGAGAACGTCCAGGCGTGCATCGACGAGGCGTCGGGGGCGTCGCTGGAGGCCAAGTTCGGGGACTGGTGGGACAAGTGGGACGCCGCCGGCCGCGAGGAAGCCGTGGCCTCCGGCGATGTCATCACCCATCTGACGGACGCCGAGCGGGAGCGCTGGCGCGAGGCGCTGCAGCCCACCATTGATCACTATATTCAGGAGACCGCCGACCACGGGGTCGACAACGCGCGCGAGATCTACGAGCGCATGCGCGAGCTGCTCGCCGAGAAGCAGCAAGACGCCTCCTCCTGAGCCTCCTTGCGCGGACCGGCGCCCGTCAGGGTGACGGTCCGCCGTCCTTAGGGTGACCCTGTTTATGCGATATGTGATAACCGCCTTGCGCTCCCTGGTCACGCTGGTCGCCGTGACCGGGGTCGCGGCGTATGCGGCGGCCGCGCTGCTGACGGTGGCCGACATCATCGGCCGCCAGATCGGTTACCCCGTGCCCGGGGTGGTCGATCTGGTTCAGTTGTGCGTGCTGGGCGGGGCCTGGCTGGTCATTCCCTACGCCTTCATGACCGGGGCCCATGTGGGCGTGGATCTGCTCGTCGAGTCGCTGCCCCGTCAGTGGACGAGCGTGATGCGGGGCATCGCCGGGCTGGCGGCCATGGCGCTGCTGGGGATGATGCTGTACTTCTGTTACGCCACCTTCCAGCAGCAGGTCATGTTCGGTGATCGTTCGCAGCAACTGGGCATCCCGATCTTCTACTACTGGGTGCCGCTGCTGTTTGGTGTCGGCCTGTCCATCGTCGGGACGGGGCTCGGCCTGCTGCCGTCTCCCCAGCCGACGGTTTCCACGGAGGTCGCCTCATGAGTGGCGCGATGCTCGGTCTGGCCGGTTTCGGCTTGACGCTGGTGTTGATTGCCTTCGGCTTCCCGGTCGCGGTGGCCATGGCGCTGGTGGGGGTCGGTGGCTTCTGGTGGCTGAACGGGCTCATGGGCGCCGGCTTCATTCTCGGCTCGTCGCCCTTCGAGGCGATCTTCCCGTACTCGCTGAGTGTCGTGCCGCTGTTCGTGATGATGGGCGTCTTTGCCGCGCGGGCCGGGCTGTCGCGCTCGCTGTTCGACATGGTCAACAGCTTCCTCGGCCATGTGCGTGGCGGGCTCGCCGTCACCGGGGTCGGCGCCTGCGCGATCTTCGGCGCCATCTGTGGATCGTCCCTGGCCACGGTCGCGACCATGGGGCGCGTGGCAATCCCCGAGATGGAGAAACGCGGCTACGACGGCTCGCTGTCGTCCGCTTCCATCGCCGCGGGCGGCACGCTGGGGGTCTTGATCCCACCCTCCATCCTGCTGGTGATCTACGGCATCCTCACCCAGACCTCGATCGGCCAGCTGTTCATCGGCGCCATCCTGCCCGGGATCATCGGCGCGGTGCTCTATGGGCTGGCGATCATCGTGCGGGTCCGCATGGCCCCGCATCTGGCGCCTTCCGCGCCCAGGGCCGGGTGGGGCACCCGGTTGGCCACGCTGCGTCGGGTCTGGGGCGTGCTGCTGCTCTTCGCGCTGGTGATCGGGGGCATCTATCTGGGCTGGTTCTCGCCCACCGAGGCCGCCGCGGTCGGCGCCGTCGGCGCCTTCGGCCTGGCACTGCTCTCCGGGGAGCTCGATCGTCAGGCACTGTGGGGCGCGGTGCGGGAAACCGCGGGCCTGACCGGAATGATCTTCTTCATTCTGATCGGTGCGTCGCTGTTCAACTATTTCCTGGAAACCACCGGGCTGCCCAGCGCGCTGATCGACGGCATCGAGGCCAGCGGGCTGTCGCCGGCCATGGTGCTGGTCCTGATCATGCTGTTCTACATCATCCTGGGCTGCTTCATGGACGCCATGTCGATGATCCTGCTGACCGTGCCGTTCCTGGCGCCGGTCGCGGCCTCGCTGGATTTCGACATGGTGTGGTTCGGCGTGCTCGTGGTGACGGTGGCCGAGATCGGCCTGATCACCCCGCCCATCGGCATGAACCTGTTCGTGGTCCAGGCAACCCAGCCCCATCTGACCCAGCGAATGGTCATCCGTGGCATCCTGCCCTTCATCCTGGCGGATGTGTTACGGCTCGTGCTGCTGGCGGCACTTCCCGTCCTGACCCTGTGGCTGCCCGGCAAGATGTTCTGAGGGCAATGGCTATTCTTCATCACAACGCCTTGTTTCTGTAGGTAATGTGACTATCGAGGCGAGGCGAGGCGAGGCGAGGCGAGGCGAGGCTGGCGGGCCGGGCGGAGGACCTTTTCCCAGAATGCATGAGTAGCAGGTTGTGAGGGGATGAGTCCGGAGTGACGTCATGGCATGAGCGATTCAGACCGGTTTCCGGGGGAGGGCACGGTCAAGGATGGGGCGCGGCGATCTCCAGTATTTTGTAGGCAATATCTTACAAATAAACCTAACATAGGTTATGTAGAGGCCGGAGTGGCTTTGGCACAATGAGCCTCGTTGGGCAGGAAGCCCAATTCATGGAAGGACGAGCCAGGATGGCTCCGGTTGCCAAGGATGCGCGGGCTGGAAGCCTGCGAAAGGTAAGCAAGGAAGGCGGCGCTCTAAGCGCTTAAGGAAAGCCCGGCCCCAGCCCAGGGGGGCCGGGCTTCCTTTATGGCATGCCCACACCGGCAAACCCTGTCCTGGAGACACCTTTTGTAGCGCTGTGGATTGGGACCCTGGCTCCCCCTTGCCCAGCGATATGCAGCTCTGCATGACGGGCTGCGAATATCGCCGTATCGCCTGAATCCCTATGATGGGAGGGATTTTCCGCTGGTTGCCTGAGGCTATTGGAGGGTGGCGTCTAATAGACGTGTCTTGCGCTTCGCGTGGTCTAAAAAGACTGGCATCGAGGCGGTCGACGGCTCTGGGATTGCGCCGTGTGATTACCAGCGTGGTTTCAGCGGGAAGGGTGGCGGTCTCAAGTTCCAAGTGCAACGCTATTGAAGGGTGCTCGGACCGGCGACGGATTTCTTGAGCACTTCGGCATA
>NZ_WNXF01000021.1:0-43963 GCF_010993675.1 Modicisalibacter sp. 'Wilcox' | reverse complement strand
TCTCCACCGCCGGTGACGTGTCCCGTCGTCGGCAGCGGATGCGTACTTTACGCCCCACCTTCGGCCCTGACAAGCCCTCGGCCGAAAAAATTTTCGAGATCCTCCCAAACGCCCCGTTTCACCTGGCCACTCTCGCTCTCGCGAGACGCCGACAAACCGGGTGTGGATAAACCAGAACGCCCGCCAGAAGGCGGGCGTCGGGGGACATTTCCGGCGAAGAGCCGCACTCAATGCTCGACGTCGGTATTTACCCTGTCGGGAGCCGGCTGCCCCTTGAGCTTGCGCTTGGCGGCCATCAGCGGCCCTGAAGCCACGTAGCAGCCGAACAATGCCAGCAGCATCACCGACGGCTCCAGCGAGATCACCACGAAGATCAGCACGATCGCCAGCAGCGCCACGAAGGGCACCGGGCCCTTGAGGTCAATTTCCTTGAAGCTGTAGTAGCGGATATTGCTGACCATCAGCACGCCGGCGGCCACCACGATGAAGGTCATCAGCAACTTGAAGGCGTAGGCCTCGATCTCGAAGCTGTGGAAGACCCACACGCAACCGGCCACCAGGGCCGCCGCCGACGGGCTCGGCAGGCCGATGAACCACTTCTTGTCGGTGGAACCGAGCTGGACGTTGAAGCGCGCCAGCCGCAGGGCCGCACCGGCCACGTACACGAAGGCGGCGATCCAGCCGATCTTGCCGACATCCTGCAGAATCCACGAGAAGGCCACCACCGCCGGCGCCACGCCGAAGGAGAGCATGTCGGCCAGGCTGTCGTATTCCGCCCCGAAGGCGCTCTGGGTGTTGGTGAGCCGTGCCACACGGCCATCCAGACCGTCGAGCACCATCGACACGAAGATGGCGATGGCCGCCGCGGCGAAGTCGCCGTTGATGGCCGCCACCACGGCGAAGAATCCCGAGAACAGCGCCGAGGTCGTGAACAGGTTGGGCAGCAGGTAGATCCCGCGGCGCCTGACCTTCTTGCCATTCTCGACGGTTTCCTCGACGACATCGGTCTCCCGGGCGAACTCGGAAAACTCGGACTCGGCCGAGGTCGGGGGCGTTGAAGCGTGCGTATCCTGTTGAGGCTCTTGGGTCATAAAGTCTCGTTCCGTTGCCAGCATCCGGCATGAGCGCGCATTCTACACCCTGCCGCCCCTAACGATAGGCTCACTCGCCCGCCCATCGCCACCCGGGAAACGCCAGAGGCGCGGAAATCCGCGCCTCTGGAGATGCTGCCTGTCGTTCGGAAACGCTCAGTTCTTGCTCTTGTCGACCAGCTGGTTGGCGGCGATCCACGGCATCATCGCACGCAGCTTCTCGCCGACCTGCTCGATCGGATGCTCGGCGTTGAGACGACGGCGGGCATGCATCGACGGGTAGTTGGTATTGCCTTCCTGGATGAACATCTTGGCGTACTCGCCGCTCTGGATGCGCTTGAGTGCATTGCGCATCGCCGCACGCGACTCGTCGTTGATGACCTCCGGGCCGGTGACGTACTCGCCGTACTCGGCGTTGTTGGAGATCGAGTAGTTCATGTTGGCGATGCCGCCTTCGTACATCAGGTCGACGATCAGCTTGAGCTCGTGCAGGCACTCGAAGTAGGCCATTTCCGGGGCATAGCCGGCTTCGGTCAGGGTCTCGAACCCGGCCTTGACCAGCTCGACGGCGCCGCCGCAGAGCACGGTCTGCTCACCGAACAGGTCGGTCTCGGTCTCGTCGCGGAAGGTGGTCTCGATGATGCCGGTACGACCACCGCCGATCGCCGCGGCGTAGGACAGGGCGATTTCCTTGGCCTGGCCAGAGGCATTCTGCTCGACGGCGATCAGGTCGGGGATGCCGCCGCCACGGGTGAACTCGGAGCGCACGGTGTGACCCGGCGCCTTGGGCGCGATCATGATCACGTCCAGGTCGCTGCGCGGCACGATCTGGTTGTAATGGATGTTGAAGCCGTGGGCGAAGGCCAGCGTCGCGCCCTGCTTGAGGTTGGGCTCGATCTCGTTCTCGTAGATGGCCTTCTGGTTCTCGTCCGGCGCCAGCACCATGACGATGTCGGCCTCGCGGCTGGCGTCGGCCACGCTGGCCACCTTGAGGCCGGCACCCTCGGCCTTGGCCGCGGAGGAGGAGCCCTTGCGCAGGGCGACGGTCACGTCGACGCCGGACTCCTTCAGGTTGTTGGCGTGGGCATGGCCCTGGGAGCCGTAACCGACGATGGCCACCTTCTTGGCCTGAACGAGCGACAGGTCGCAATCTTTGTCGTAGTAAACGCGCATGGGGAAACTCCGTGATATCGAGCGAGTAAAGGATTGCGTCAGCGTTGATGGCCCGCCGTCTAGCGCGGCGTGGTGGACCGGTCGACCGCAGTGCGGGCGCCGCTCCTTGTGTCTGGAGACACGATACGGCAGGCACTGCGTTGCGTAAAACGCTATATTTGCAACATTTCAATTCACCAGGTGCAATACGCCATGGACCTGCGCCCCCTCAGGCACTTCCTCGCCCTGGCCGAGACCCTGCACTTCGGCCGCGCCAGCGACGCCTGCCACGTCAGCCCCTCGACGCTCAGCCGCACCATCGCCCAGCTCGAGGCCAGCCTCGGCGTGTCGCTGTTCGAGCGCGACAACCGTCGCGTGGCACTGACCCGCGAGGGCCGCCTCTTCCAGCAGTACGCCCGTGACACCCTGGAACAGTGGGCCCTGCTGCGCCAGACACTGATGGAGCAGAGCGGCGAACTGACCGGCGAGATCAGCATCTACTGCTCGGTCACCGCCAGCTACAGCTTCCTCTACGAGCTGCTCAGCGAGTTCCGCCTGCGCCACCCGCGCATCGAGCTCAAGCTGCACACCGGCGACCCGGCCGACGCCATCGGCCGGGTCATCGGCGGCGACGAGGACATGTCGATCACCGCCCGTCCCGAGGCGCTGCCCGGGTCGCTGGCCTTCAAGCCCATCGCCACCTCGCCGCTGGTGTTCATCGCCCCCAGCGAGCCCGCCGACTGGGTGCCCTCGCCCGACAGCCCGCCGGCGCAGTGGGCGACGACGCCGATGATCCTCTCCGAGTCGGGGCTGGCCCGCGATCGCACCGATGCCTGGTTTCGCCGCTTCGGCATCAAGCCGCGCATCTACGCCCAGGTCGCCGGCAACGAGGCGATCGTCAGCATGGTCGGGCTGGGCTTCGGCGTCGGCGTGGTGCCGCGGATCGTGCTCGACAACAGCCCGCTGGCCGATCGCGTGCGGATCCTCGAGGTCACGCCGCGCCTGGCGCCCTATGACGTCGGCCTGTGCGTGCTCGAGCGCAAGCTGCGCCACCCGCTGATTCACGCGCTCTGGCAGCAGATCCCCGACACCCCGGCAACAAAAAGCCGCCCCCGGAGGGACGGCTCGACGAACCTCGGCGCGGGCGATGCACCTAGAGGCTGAGCACCTTGTCGCCCCGGGAGATTCCCGAGACGCCGGTGCGGGCCACTTCCAGCACACCGATCGGGCTCATGGCCTGCAGGAAGGCGTCCAGCTTGGCGGCATCACCGGTGATCTGCACGGTGTAGACGCTCGGCGTGACGTCGACGATCTGCGCGCGGAAGATGTCCACGGTACGCTTGACCTCGTCACGCTGCGCGCCCAGCGCCTTGACCTTGACCAGCATCAGCTCGCGCTCGACGTGATTGCCCTCGGTCAGGTCGACCAGCTTGACCACGTCGATCAGCTTGTTGAGATGCTTGGTGATCTGCTCGATCACCCGATCGTCGCCCACGGTGGTCACCGTCAGGCGCGACAGGGTGGCATCGTCGGTCGGCGCCACGTTCAGCGACTCGATGTTGAAGTTGCGCTGGGAGAACAGCCCCACCACGCGGGACAGGGCGCCGGGTTCGTTTTCCATCAGGATCGAGATGATATGGCGCATCAGGTCCGCTCCGTCTTCGAAAGCAGCATGTCACGCATGGAGCCCAGGGGCACCTGCATCGGGTAGACGTGCTCGCGCGGGTCGACATAGACATCGAGGAACACCAGTTCGTCCTTGTCGGCGAACGCCCGCTCCAGCGCCGGCAGGAGATCCTCCTCGCGCTCCACGCGAATCGCGGTGAAGCCATAGGCCTCGATCAGCTTCCCGAAGTCGGGCAGCGACTCCATGTAGGAGTGCGCATGGCGCGACTTGTAGTTCAGATCCTGCCACTGGCGGACCATGCCCAGCGACTGGTTGTTGAGGTTGACGATCTTGACGCCGACCCCGTACTGCTTACAGGTCGACAGCTCCTGCATCATCATCTGGAAGCTGCCCTCGCCGGTGATGCAGACCACGTCATCGTCCGGGTAGTTCTGCTTGATGCCCATCGCCGCGGGGAAGCCGAAGCCCATGGTGCCCAGCCCGCCCGAGGTGATGAAACGGTTGGGCTTGTCGAACTTGTAGTACTGCGCGGCGAACATCTGGTGCTGGCCGACATCGGTGGTGACGAACGCCTCGCCGCGGGTGACCTCGCAGATCGCCTCGATCACCTGCTGCGGCTTGAGCGGCTCGCCCGGTGCGGCCGGCTCGTAGAGCTTGCCACGGCGCTCGTCGCGCCAGCCGTCGATGCGTTCCCACCACTCGGTCAGCGCCTCGGGATTGGCCGGCTCGCGCCCCTGGACCAGGCTGATCATCTCGCTGATGACGCTCCCCGCCGGGCCGACGATCGGCACGTCGGCGCGCACGGTCTTGGAGATCGAGCTGGGATCGATGTCGACGTGGACGATCTTGGCCGTGGGGCAGAACTTGGAGGTATTGTTGGTCACCCGGTCATCGAAGCGCGCGCCGATGGCGACGATCAGGTCGGCATGGTGCATGGCCATGTTGGCTTCGTAGGAGCCGTGCATGCCCAGCCAGCCCAGCGACTGGCGGTCGCGCTGCGGATAGGCACCGATGCCCATCAGCGTGGTGGTGATCGGATAGCCCAGCCGCTGCACCAGATCGGTCAGCGCCTCGCTGGCGTCGCCGGTGACCACGCCGCCGCCGGTGTAGAACACCGGGCGCCGGGCCTTGAGCATCAGCTCCACGGCCTTCTTGATCTGGCCGGTGTGCCCGCGGGTGACCGGGTTGTAGGAGCGCAGCTTGACCTTCTTCGGATAGACGTACTCGTAGCGCTCGGTGGGGGCGGTCATGTCCTTGGGAATGTCCACCACCACCGGGCCCGGCCGCCCGGAGGCCGCCAGATAGTAGGCCTTCTTGAGGACCGTCGGGATCTCGGTCGGGTGCTTGATGATGAAGCTGTGCTTCACGATCGGCCGGGTCACGCCGACGATGTCGGTTTCCTGGAAGGCATCCTCGCCGATCAGGTGGCTGGCGACCTGCCCGCACAGCACCACCATGGGAATCGAGTCCATGTAGGCGGTGGCGATGCCGGTGACGGTGTTGGTCGCGCCGGGGCCGGAGGTCACCAGTACGGTGCCGGGCTTGCCGGATGCCCGCGCATAGCCGTCGGCGGCGTGGGTCGCGGCCTGTTCGTGGCGCACGAGGATGTGCTTGACGGCATCCTGACGGAACAGCGCATCGTAGATGTGCAGCGCTGCCCCTCCCGGATAGCCATAGATGTATTCAACGCCCTCATCCTTAAGGAAGCGGGCGATCATGTCGGCGCCGGAAAGCAATTCCACAGTGTGTCTCCCCTGGAGGTCTCGAGTGCCTTGTCGCCACCCCGGCAAGGGTCGCGAAAGTCGAGTGCGGCGGTATGCCGCTGCCGGCCCGCGGCCGGCACCTGATGCCAAACCCTGGCGTTCTTCGGCCCGGATGGGGCCTGCACTCTGCACCGCGACGGATCGCCGCGTCGGGGGTTGGGCCAGGCAAGGCGGTTAACCCGTGCCCGGAAGTCCTTACAGGGCGAGTAGAGGCCGAAACGCCTACCCGTCACGCGGCGTTGGGGGATCGCCCGCTGAAGCCACGTCCCTTGCTCAGGAACCGTCAAGATTCCAATAGCCGGATAACCATGTCAACCACGGCGGCCTTTGCGGTGGCGGATTGCCCGGCCCGGAACATGAAAAGGCCCCGCCTTCCCGGGGGAAGACGGGGCCTCGGTGCGACGCGCCGAATGAATGCTTACTTGGCGAAGGCCAGGTGACCATCCTCGGTGGTGACACGAACGGTATCGCCCGGGACGAAATGCCCGGCCAGCAGCTCCTGGGCCAGCGGGTTCTCCAGCCGGCTCTGGATCGCCCGCTTGAGCGGCCGCGCCCCGAACACCGGGTCGAAGCCGACCACCGCCAGCTGGGCCATGGCGTCGTCGGAGACTTCCAGCCCGATGTCGCGTTCGGCGAGCCGGTCACGCAGCCGCTGCAGCTGGATCGCCGCGATCTGCTGGATCTGCTCCTGCCCCAGCGGGTGGAACACCACCACCTCGTCGATGCGGTTGATCAGCTCGGGCCGGAACTGCTGCCCGACCACCTCCATCACGGCGTCCTTCATCCGCGTGTAGGCGTCCTCGCCCTCGCCGGCCAGGCGCTGGATCAGGTCGGAGCCCATGTTGGATGTCATCACGATCACCGTGTTGCGGAAGTCCACGGTACGCCCCTGGCCATCGGTCAGCCGGCCATCCTCGAGCACCTGCAGGAGGATGTTGAAGACATCCGGGTGGGCCTTCTCGACCTCGTCGAGCAGCAGCACCGAATAGGGCTTGCGGCGCACCGCCTCGGTCAGGTAGCCACCCTCCTCGTAGCCGACATAGCCGGGAGGGGCACCGATCAGCCGCGCCACGGAGTGCTTCTCCATGAACTCGGACATGTCGATGCGCACCATCGCCTCCTCGGTGTCGAAGAGGAAGCTGGCCAGCGACTTGCACAGCTCGGTCTTGCCCACCCCAGTGGGGCCGAGGAACAGGAAGGAACCGTTGGGCCGGTGCGGGTCGGCGAGCCCGGCGCGCGAGCGGCGCACGGCGTCGGCGACCGCCTTGACCGCCTCGTCCTGGCCGATCACCCGCTCGTGCAGCGCGTCCTCCATGCGCAGCAGCTTGTCGCGCTCGCCCTCGAGCATCTTGGCCACCGGGATGCCGGTCCAGCGCGACACCACCTCGGCGATCTCCTCCTCGGTGACGTTGGAGCGCAGCAGCTGGTGGCTCGAGGTATCGCCCTCGGCCTCGCTGGACTCGGCGATCTTCTTCTCCAGCGACGGAATCACCCCGTACTGCAGCTCGGACATGCGGCCCAGGTCACCCTGGCGGCGCGCCGCCTCGAGATCGATGCGCGCCTGCTCCAACTCGGCCTTGAACTGCGCCGCGCCCTGGATGCTGGCCTTCTCGGCCTTCCACACCTCGTCGAGGTCGGCGTACTCGCGCTCCAGCTCGTCGATCTGGGCCTCGAGGTTCTCGAGCCGCTTGCGGGAGGCCTCGTCGGTCTCCTTCTTGAGCGCCTCGCGCTCCATCTTGAGCTGGATCAGCCGGCGGTCGAGACGGTCCATCTCCTCGGGCTTGGAGTCGAGCTCCATGCGGATCCGCGAGGCCGCCTCGTCGATCAGGTCGATCGCCTTGTCGGGCAGCTGGCGATCGGTGATGTAGCGCTGCGAGAGCTTGGCCGCGGCGATGATCGCGCCGTCGGTGATGTCCACCCCGTGGTGGACCTCGTAGCGCTCCTTGAGGCCGCGCAGGATGGCGACGGTGTCCTCCTCGCTGGGCTCGTCGACCAGCACCTTCTGGAAGCGGCGCTCCAGGGCGGCATCCTTCTCGATGTACTGGCGATACTCGTCGAGCGTGGTGGCGCCTACGCAGTGCAGCTCGCCGCGCGCCAGGGCGGGCTTGAGCATGTTGCCGGCGTCCATCGAGCCCTCGGCCTTGCCGGCGCCGACCATGGTATGCAGCTCGTCGATGAACAGGATCACCCGGCCCTCTTCCTTGGCGAGCTCGCTGAGCACCGCCTTGAGGCGCTCCTCGAAATCGCCGCGGAACTTGGCACCGGCCAGCAGCGCGCCCATGTCCAGCGACAGCACGCGCTTGTCCTTGAGCCCCTCGGGCACCTCGCCATTGACGATGCGCTGGGCCAGGCCCTCGACGATGGCGGTCTTGCCCACCCCGGGCTCGCCGATCAGCACCGGGTTGTTCTTGGTGCGCCGCTGCAGCACCTGGATGGTGCGGCGGATCTCGTCGTCGCGGCCGATCACCGGGTCGAGCTTGCCCTCGCCGGCACGCGCGGTGAGGTCGAGCGTGTACTTGTCGAGCGCCTCGCGGTTCTCCTCGGCACCGGCGTCGTCCACCGCCTGGCCGCCGCGCAGGCTGTCGATGGCCGCCACCAGTGCCTTCTTGTTCAGGCCAGCCTGGGTCAGCACCTTGGTGATGCGCTGATTCATCTCCAGCGCCGCGAGCAGCACCAGTTCGCTGGCGATGTACTGATCGCCGCGCGCCTGGGCCTCGCGGTCGGCGAGGTTGAACAGCCGCGCCAGATCCTGGCTCATGGTCACGTTGCCGTCGAACTGGCCGACGCTGGGCAGGTTGTCGAGGTATTCGGCCAGGCCGTCGCGCAGCTTGGCGACATCGCCACCGGCCTTCTGCACCAGGCCCTTGATGCCGCTGTCGCCGGCGTCGAGCAGCGCGGCCAGCACATGCCCGGGGTCGAGCTGGTTGTGGCTGCGTCCCACCGCCAGGGACTGGGCCTCGGCCAGGGCGTTCTGCAGCTTGCTGGTCATGCGGTCGATTCGCATCGAAAATCCTCCATTGGGGGCAATGGCGCGGTCGGACGCGCCACGCGGCCCTTGTCCGTGTTGACACTATCAATGGAGGTATGCTGGGCGAGTTTCAAGTCACCGGCATGGCGATGCACGGCGGGCTTGATGCGGATCAAGCCCGGACGGGATTCAGCGCAGCCAGATCACGCTGGCCATGCGACCGGTGACGCCGTCATCGCGGCGGTGGGAGTAGAAGCGCGATTCGCAGGCGGTGCAGAAGTGGCCGCCGCTGACCTGCGCGAGCCCCAAGCGCTCGAGGCGCAGCCGGGCGAGTTTGTAGAGGTCCGCCATGTAGTGGCCGAGCCGATAGGGGCTGGGCTCGAAGGCCTCCTCGGCCTCGGCCTGGAACGCCACGAAGGCGTCCCGGACCTCGTGGCCCACCTCGAACTGGGCATTGGAGATGGCCGGCCCCAGCCAGGCCATCAGCTCCGTGGGCGCAATGCCCAGCGCGGCCACGCTGGCTTCCAGCACGCCGCCGGCCAGCCCGCGCCACCCGGCGTGCGCCACGCCGACGCGGGTACCGCGCCGATCGCAGAAGAACACCGGCAGGCAGTCGGCGGTCAGCACCACGCAGGCATGGCTCGCGTCGCCGGCGACCGCCGCATCGGCGCGCGGCGCTCGCTCGGCATACGCGGGCCGGTAATCCTGGACGACATTGGCGCCGTGCACCTGCTCGAGCCACAGCAGCGCCCGCGGGTCGCCGATCTCCTCGGCCAGCAGGTCGCGGCAGCGCTGCACGTCCCGCGGGTCGTCGCCGACGTGCAGGGCCGGATTGAAGGCCGCGAACGGCCCGCGGCTGGGCCCGGTCTCGCGGGTGGTGACGAAGGCGCCGACGGTGGCCGGGGCCGGCCAGTCCGGCAACAGCAGGGTCGGACGCTCGCTCATGAACTCTCCTCCTGGTCGGCCCGCAGGCCATCCAGCAACAGCCACAGGTCATCCGGCAGCTCGGCGCGCAGGGTCAGCGTCTCGCCGCTGTCGGGATGGATGAAAGCCAGCTTGCGGGCATGCAGGGCCTGGCGCGGGAAGTGGCGCAGCAGCTCCTTGAGCGACTCGCCGGCGCCCGCGGGCAGCTTGAGCCGCCCCCCATAAAGCGCATCCCCCACCAGCGGAAAGCGCTGGTGGGCCAGGTGCACGCGAATCTGGTGGGTGCGCCCGGTCTCCAGCCGGCAGCGCACATGCGTGTGGCCGCGGAAGCGCTCCACCACCCGGTAGTGCGTCACCGCCGGCTTGCCGGAGACGTGGACCGCCTGGCGCTTGCGGTCCCGCGGGTGGCGGCCGATGGGCGCATCGACCGTGCCCCCGGCGGTCATCACCCCGGTCACCACCGCGTCGTACTCCCGCGAGACCGTGCGCGCCTGGAGCTGCTCGACCAGCGCGGTCTGGGCGGCCAGGGTCTTGGCCACCACCATCAGCCCGGTGGTGTCCTTGTCCAGACGATGCACGATGCCAGCCCGGGGAACGGCGGCCAGCGCCGGGCGATGGTGCAGCAGGGCGTTGAGCAGCGTGCCATCGGGATTGCCGGCGGCCGGGTGCACCACCAGGCCCGCGGGCTTGTTGACCACCAGCACCGATTCATCCTCGTGGACGATGTCCAGCGCGATGGCCTGGGGCGTCCAGCGCACCTCGTCCTCGAGCACCGTCTCCAGCACCAGCCGCTCGCCGCCGACCACCTTGTCCTTGGGCCGGGCCCGGGCGCCGTCGACGGTCAGTTCGCCGCGCTTGATCCAGCTCTTGAGCCGCTCGCGGGAAAAGTCGGGCAGCAGCTCGGCGGCGGCCTGGTCCAGACGCAGGCCGACCATCGTCTCGGGGATACGCGCGTCGCGGTGCAGAGTCTCTGACATAGCTTGCCGAATGCCTGTAGCGGGAGTGGACGTGGGGTTTTCCCGGCAAGGCCTGTCCCCGCCGGTGGCGTGTGCTTTATAGTGTGGTGCTTTGACTGGTGACCGAATTCGACCGATTCTACCACGGCCCCAGACGATTGCCCGAGACGAGGATGACGATGCGTGTTGCTTCCCTGGCCGCCCTGGCCCTGACTGCCACCCTGCTGGCCGGCTGTGCCAGTACCGAGGTATCCCCCGAGCTGCAGGAAAAGGAGCTTTACCAGAAGGCCCAGTCATCGCTCGACACCCATCATTACAACGACGCCGTCAAGCAGCTCGAGGCGCTGGACACCCGCTATCCGTTCGGCCGCTACGCCGAGCAGGCCCAGCTCGAGCTGATCTACGCCTACTACAAGGTCACCAACTGGGAAGCTGCCCGGGCCGCCGCCAGCCGATTCATCCGCCTGCATCCGGATCATCCCCAGGTCGACTACGCCTACTACCTGCGCGGCCTGGCCGCCTACGAGGCCGGGCGCTTCAGTCTCGAGAGCCTGGAGATGATCGACATCTCCAAGCGTGACCTCGGCGCCACGCGCGATGCCTACGTCGACTTCAGCGAACTGGCGCGTCGCTTTCCCGACAGCCCCTACGCCGCCGACGCCCGTCAGCGGGTGATCTATCTGCGCAACGTGCTGGCGCGCCACGAGCTGCAGATCGCCGACTTCTACCTGCGCAAGGGCGCCTACGTGGCCGCCGTGGAGCGCGGCAAGTGGGTGCTGGAGCACTACCCGCGCACCCCGGCCACCCGCGACGCCCTGGCCACCATGGTGGAGGGCTATCTGGGGCTCGACATGCGCGACCGCGCCCGCGAGGTCCTCAAGACGCTGATCGACAACGACCCGAACAACGACCGGCTCGACGGCACCACCTTCGAACCGAAGTACGTCGACGCCAAGCCGCTGACGCTGTAAGGGCTTCGGGCTTCGGGCTTCGGGCTTCGGGCTGCAAGACTAAGCTCCAAAACCCAGAACACCTCCCTGGACCATGCCAGTGGAGGTGTTCTGCGTTTCGTCGCCCGCGGCCCGAGGCCGGACTCTCTATTCGCCGGTCTGCTTATTCGCCGGGCTGCCAGCGATTGACGATCGGGTAGCGCCGGTCGCGGCCGAACCCGCGTGACGTCACCCGCACACCGACCGGCGCCTGACGGCGCTTGTACTCGTTGCGATCGACCAGCTTGACTACCTTGTAGACGGCCTCGCGGTCGAAGCCGGCGTCGATGATCGCCTCGGCACTCATGTCGCCCTCGATGTAGCGCTCGAGAATCGCATCCAGCACGTCGTAGCCGGGCAGCGAGTCGCTGTCCTGCTGGTCCGGCGCCAGCTCGGCGGAGGGCGGGCGGGTGATGACCCGCTCGGGGATCACCGGCTCCTGCGCGTTGCGCCACGTCGCGAGGCGATAGACCCAGGTCTTGTAGACATCCTTGAGCGCGTTGTAGCCGCCGACCATGTCGCCGTAGAGCGTGGCGTAGCCCACCGCCATCTCGCTCTTGTTGCCGGTGGTCAGCACCATCAGGCCCTTCTTGTTGGAGATCGCCATCAGCAGCACGCCGCGACAGCGTGACTGCAGATTCTCCTCGGTGGTGTCCTGCGGGGCGCCGGCGAAGCTCTGCGCGAGCGTCTCGTCGGCCGCCTCGACCATCGACACGATCGGCAGCACCTCGTAGTGCACGCCCAGCCGCCGGGCCTGCTCGGCGGCGTCCTCGCGGGAGATGTCGGCGGTGTAGTGATAGGGCATCATCACCGCCTGGACCCGGTCCGGGCCCAGCGCATCCACCGCGATGGCCAGCGACAGCGCCGAGTCGATGCCGCCCGACAGGCCCAGTACCACACCCTTGAAGCCGCTCTTGTTGACGTAGTCGCGCACCCCGGTGACCAGCGCGCAGTAGAGGCTCTCCTCGGCATCGAGCAGCGGCTCGATCTCGCCCGCCTCCGGCCGCCAGCCCTGTGCCTCGCCGAGAAAGCGCACCGGCATCAGGCCGGCCTGCCAGTGCGGGGCACGCACCTGCAGCTCGCCGGCGGCATCGACCACCAGCGAGCCGCCATCGAAGACCAGCTCGTCCTGACCGCCGACCTGGTTGGCGTACACCACCGGGCGCTGCACCTCGCGGGCCCGGTCGGCGAACAGCGACAGCCGCTCGGCCGGCTTGTCGCGGTGATAGGGCGAGGCGTTCAGGGTCACCAGGATGTCGGCGCCGGCATCCCGGGCACGCCGGACCGGCGCGCCGTCCCACAGGTCCTCGCAGATCAGGATCCCCAGGCGAGCCCTGCCATGCTCGATCACCAGCGGCGCATCGCCGGGCGTGAAGTAGCGGTGCTCGTCGAACACCAGGTAGTTGGGCAGCGACTGCTTGGCGTACTCGCCCAGCCACTCGCCGTTGTAGAGCACGCCGGCCAGATTGAAGTAGCCATCCTCGCGTCGGCCGGGATAGCCGATGATCACCATCACGTCGCGGGCGACCTTCTCGGCCATGCGCTCCCGGGCCGCCGCCAGCCGCGTCTCCATCGAGGGGCGCAGCAGCAGATCCTCGGGCGGGTAGCCGGTCAGGAACAGCTCAGGAAAGACCACCACATCCGCCTTGTGCTCGATGCGGGCCTCGCGCACCGCCTCGATGGCCCGATCGGCGTTACCGGGTATATCGCCCACCAACGGGTCCAGCTGGGCCATTACCAGGGTCAAGTCTTGCATGGCTGGGTCATTCCTCGAATCACGGTCATGGACGGACGGGGCAGGCTGCCCGATAGGCAGGCGCAGTCGCTTCCCTTACACTACCCCATTGACGCCATTGTCCCGCATGGATCGCCGCCTGCAAAGCACCGGCCCATCCGGCGGGGGAGCCACGGGATGAACCTCTTGATCATACGCCTGATCATCTTCGCGGTCCTGTTCTGGGCCGGCCTCAAGCTCTATCGCCTGTACCGCCAGTGGCGGCTCGACCAGGACGACGCCAGCCGGCCGCGCACCATCGACGACGGCCGCATGGTGCGCTGCGCCTACTGCCGGGTGCACCTGCCCGAGTCCGACGCCATCCGCCGCGACGCCCTGTGGTTCTGCAACGAGTCCCACCACGCGCGCTTCCTCGAGGAGCAGCAGCCCAAGGGTTGAGCGCCAAGCGGCTCAGCCCAGCCGGTAAGGAGCGGGGTCGACGATCGGCTCCCGCCCCAGCAGCTCGTCCACCAGCAGGTGGGTCGACGCCGGCGCCAGCACCAGACCGTTGCGGAAATGGCCGGCGTTGACGTAGAGGTTGGCGAGCCCCGGCACCGCACCGATCATCGGCACCCCGTCCGGCGAGCCGGGACGCAGCCCCGCCCAGTGGTGCTCGACCTCGCAGTCGGCCAGCGCCGGAATGATGCGGATCGCGCTGTCCCGCAGCGAGGCGCGCGCCGACTCGCTGGTCGAGGTATCGAAACCGGCTTCCTCGAGGGTCGAGCCGGCCAGCACCCGCCCGTCGCCCCGCGGGATCACGTAGCGCCCGTCGAGCAGCACCACCCGCTCCACCAACCCCGGCGGCGCCCTGAACAGGATCATCTGCCCCTTCACCGGCCGCACCGGCAGCTCGACGCCCGCACTCGCCAGCAGGCCGGCGCTCCACGCCCCGCCGCAGACGATGACCCGCTCGGCCGACCAGCGCCCCTGCTCGCTGTCCACCCCCGTGACCCGCCCGTCGGCGACGCGCAGCCCGGTGACGGTCACGTCCTCCTCGAGCGTCACCCGCGGCATGGCCGCCAGCCGCGCCCGCAGCGCCTGGCCCAGCCGCGGGTTGCGGATGCTGCCGAGGGTCGGCATCCACAGCGCATCGCCAAAGCCCGGCGCCGCCTGCGGCTCCTTGCGATACAGGAAGTCGGCGTCAACCCGCTCCAGCGGCTTGCCCACCTCGCGCGCCCAGTCCATCGCCCGCGCCTCGTCTTCGACGCCCAGGTACAGCAGCCCCTTCTGGCGATACTCGGGATCGATGCCGGTCTCCTCCAGCAGGCGCAGGGCCAGTTCGGGATAGAAGCCCTCCGAGTAGCGCGACAGCGCCGAGATCGGCCGGCTGTAGCGCCACGGGTAGAGCGGCGAGACGATACCGCCGCCGGCCCAGGAAGCCTCGCCGCCGCACTGGCCACGTTCGAGCACGGTCACGTCATGGCCGGCATCGGCCAGTTGCAGCGCCGTCATCATGCCGATGACGCCGCCGCCGATGATGAGGAAATCTCTCACGTGAATATCCGCTTTTTCTTACAGAAATTTAGAAAACAATAGATATTGTCATAGTTGACTTAGCCCCAACGCACACGAAGGCAGGGCGACATGAGAGTCAACCAACAACCTGGCTTCACACTGATAGAACTCATTGTTACATTGGCGGTATTGCTTATAACACTGAGCTGGGCAGTTCCTGCCTTTGAAAGGCTAGTTGCCCGAAATGCGATTGCCTCGGATATTGCCCGGCTCAGAACAGCAGTGGCCTTGGCCCGGAATACAGCCGTCACCCGAGAAACCACCATTTCCTTGTGCCCAAGTCCAGACCAGAAGAGATGCACCGGGAACTGGTCTGCTCCGTTACTCGTCATACAAGGCCCGTTCGATGGCGACCATATTTCCGCAAGCACCAAGATTTTAAAGGTCATGCCGGAAGGAGCCGTATCGAATGTGAAATTCAGAAACAATTACCGCTGGCTCCGCATAGCCGCCTCGGGGTGGCCAAGAGGATACAATGGCACATTCAATCTTTGCGATAAAAGCGGCGAATCAGCCGCCTTGGTCATGAGCAACACCGGTAGGCTTCGCTTGGGCGGCAGCGCGCAATGTGACAACTAGAAACAGTCATCGACATTGCCGGTACCCGCGATGTACCGCTGCCCAGTTTGGTCGATCGACAACTTGCCACACTCCTTATCTGGTGCCTGAGCCCCCTTGGGTATTGCTTCAATAATAAACGTCTGAGACTTCGGCTGCTTATCAGCAAACTTCACATCATAGCGGTTTTCATTGGACAGCTCGGAAACACACTGATTGGACGGCAGAGGCTGCTTGTTACCTGACACCAAATAAGACATGTTCGAGGTATAACGACGCTCCATCCCCTGGGCCAATTCCGCCAGGCAGGCCACGGCACGCCCCCGCCACGTATCTGTGACGTACCTTTGATAGCTAGGATAAGCGATCGCCGCCAGAATCGCGATTATTGCAACCACGATCATCAACTCTATTAAAGAAAAACCTTGTTGCCTAGCACTGTAAGACTGGCTCATCCTGTTCACGCGGCCTCTTCTATTAGTTGAATACCTGTCGCCAAGACTGGCGCCCGGTTGCACCCGGCGAAGCCTTGGTATGCGTACCGCCACCATTACCACCAACAGTACCAGCCAACACGTCCTCACCGTTTTGTGGATCATTAACCGTCACCTGCGACTCTCCGCTGCCGAGCTGCAACCCCGCAACAACCTGAACATTACCGGCCTGATCCGTGATATTGTCACCAGCATCAATCTCTTCATCGCCATTAACATCGAAAAAGGCTCGTGTCCCACTGCCACCGGTATCAATACGCAGGCTGTAGACATAGCCATTGACACCCGCAGAACATTGCCCAAAGAGTGGCACCAATGTCGAAAACAAAGCACGTTGATGGTAAATACCCGTAGGCAGTGACGGCATAGAGACCATGCGCTCTCCCTCCGGCAATTCCAGATACCAGCCCCGTTGAGTGGCAGCCACAGGGTAATTGGAAACGCCACGGACCGTTTGACCATTCAAGGTGCTATTAATCGTAACGGACTGCTTGACCAGATTAGGGCTGGCAGCATCCACTGGCTCCGAGTCCGCACTTACTCGATCTTCTAATCCGTAAAGACGCTGTATATTCCGATCACTACGGTCGCCGACAAACTGAAAACTCCCGGTTCCAAAAAGCACCATGAGAATACTGGGGTTGCCGGGCTTGAATTCCAGCTGGGGAGGCGCGGTAATAGGCTGAGAGGGATTTCCTTGGAGCAATTTTACAGGCTTACTGTGCAAATCATTCAGATCAAAGCGCCACACGTTCCCCTGTTGGTCTCCGGCATAGGCAAAGGTGCTGACTTCCTTGTAATCAGGCCAGCGAGTCGCGCTAGGTGGTGCCAAACCATTAGGGTCCTTAGGCCTGTCGGCTTTGGTATCGAAGCGTTTGATGAGATCTCCGCTTAGCAGGTCTACCACGAAAAGGCTTGCCCGCCCGGAAACGCTATTGTAGCCATTCCCAAACAATGCAACCCAGCGCGGCTCCCCCTGATAAGTGATCCGGGAGATGGCAGGGCGAGTGACGCCCTCGCCTAGATGAGGGTTAGAGAACTCCCAAAGCACAGCCTCGGGCCCAATATCACCCGGATTACTGACATCGATCGCAAAAACACTTCGCCCCCCGCCTCCCATGGTCCCGACCACCACGGCCTGTGGCCCACCACCTATCTTCACGTTACGTGCCACAGCCGACCCATCGACGAAGTATCGATGAACATAACTGGGTCGCATCAACGATGCGATGGGTGGAGCTTGACCGGAAGGAGCGGTCACAAGTTCACTCGGAAGATAGGCGAATAGCTCTTTACCAGTATCCGCAGAAAAGCCATGTAGCATCCCGTCATTAGCGCCTACAAACACCATGCCGGGCCGGCTATCATTTTGGCGCGAAGAAAGCAAGAAGGGAGCACTATTAACGATATCCCCGAGTAGATTAGGAACTTTTTGACCCTCGGGGGTTCGGTCACGCAGACCCTCTACGTCCACACCCTTCAACCAACGTATCTGATTGATATCCAAATCGCTACTCTGGGTAGTCAACTCCGCCCCCGCTCCCGCTTGCGAGGTAAGCAGCAATCGTTCTTTTGGCGACTGCTTACGCAACATTGCCTCAGCATCCCATAATAGCTTTTTTTTACCACCGGGGAGTAATTGATATCCTTGAAACCGCCCTGACCAATCAGTACTACGAAACCCAGCAGTAAACATTCGACTATTTTCATCAATGGAGTCTCCATTGACCGCAACCGGTACCACCGAAGCTTCATCTTGCGCAACGATAGTGCCGAGCACATCATCCAGTCCTTTAACAAAGGACTGGGGATCTCCAGCATTAAAAAAGCCACCATGACCGTTAACCGAGGCATGCAAGAGGTCATCCAAGCGTGCCCGATCAGCTCTTTTCGTATCACCACTATTAAAATCGGCTGCGCTGGGCCAATTGACTTCCTGCCCCGAGGCCACCGCCTGCCAAGCGCTGTCGGGGTTGATATTGCCCTCCACGCCGAAGCCGATGCCGAATGTACTCATGTGCTGCCAAAAGGCCGGATCCTGGCCATTGACAGGCACGTTGTTGGCCAGCTTTTCCCGTAGATCGTGTTTCCAATAATACATGGCAACATCAGCCAGGGTAGCACTGACATCATCGCTATAGGGTGCATTGGCTGGATAGCGATAGCCTTGCCCGCCGGGTCCTTCTATTGCAGGGCCGGACTCTCCATCTGAGTTATCGATCTCGTCAGGATTGCCACCACTCCAATAACCATCGGTCATTAGTAGCGCATAATTGGCGCGACATGACTGGAAATCAGTAGACTGCTTGGAGCTGGGGTCATCACGCCAGGGTTCACTCTGCTTTGCAAAGTAATTCCCACTACGCTGCAAGCCTAAGCGCAGAGGGGTGCCATCCGCAGGCACATCATGTGTATAGAGTCGTTCAAAGAATTTTTCCCGCCCTTCACCACTGAACGCCCTGACCCCGGCTACCACCTCTCCTTCGCTTACATCCTCGTTGCTATTGAGAGTATCGAAACCTACTCGAACTGACTCACCCAGTTGCGAAAAGGCTTCACCGATTCCTGCACGAGCAGCTAATGTCCGTGACCGGTAGTACGTATACCAATTGGCAAAGTTTTGGATCTCTTCTGAATAACTGCAACTTGGCTCAGTGGCACCAGCATTGCTACAGTCACTACGATTCGCACGACCCTCTCCTTTAAAAGGTGCATTGGCCGGGCGAATTTCTACGCGCCGATAATTTCTTGTATCACCGTACCCTCCCCCTAGGTAAGTATAGTATACCGCTGGAAAGAAGGACTCATGTGTTCTATATGAACAAAACAAGAAAGCACACTCTACCTGATAGTAGCATTGAGAAGGGCCATCAGCGGTTGCCGAGTCGCACGCTAGCCAACGGTCTGCCGTCTGCGTTGTCCACGCAGTCAAGTCTCGCCCCCCCAAAGTGACCCGTCTAGGGTTATGAGGGGCATTGTTGGGATTCGCAGGCGCCATTCTGCTGCCATCTGCCTTGACCCAGGGCAAGTAAGTAACGGACGGATTATAGTACAGGGCATTTGCCTGAGGAGAACGACTGTATGAATTATAAACATTGTCCACATCAAAGGTGGGAACGTTATTCGAGTATTCTCCCGCGCCAAGACCTGATTCATAGACACCCCTCGACCGCGGATAGATAAATCGTGCATCACCGACTATATGTGACTCTGGCATCACCTCAAACCGCATTGAGCCTGAATCATCGATAACGAACATCAAGTTAGGATCGACACGAACGCCTACAGACAGAGGGGTCGTAGCCAAATCAGTAGCGCCAGCATTTAAAGAAAAACCCAATAACCAAAAAAATCTTATCAGAAAGCGCATGACTAGCTACCCCTTACTCATGAACGACATCTCACTCATCAGGAACATACCAACTTTGCAAAATAACCTGACTGTTAGGTGAGCCACCATAGCCTATCGCAGTAATCTGATAAATAGGCTTTGGATTAGTATCATCATCGCCTTCCCCTGCTTGCCCTTCGAGGCCACTCGGATGCCAAATATGGTACTGAGGATTGCTACTCAACCGGCTATCGCCTAAAGCATAGGTATTGACCTTGCTACCTGGAGCCCACGCTTCATCGTGAATGCCGTTACCTTTTTTTGCCTGCCCTTCAGCCCAACGCAAGGTCGCTTCTGCCGCCTGGAAGGCCATGTCGTGATCACGCTGGTTGCCGACCATATTTTCTTGCAACGTTGCACTTTGTATAGACGACAGCCCCAAAAGGCTCAAAATCAACAAGAAAATTAGCGAGACGATGAGCACAATACCTTGCTGAGACCGCTTCGCTGAAAACACCATTACACGCACTGGCATTATCGCTCCCCCACCAACCGGTTGCGCAAAGCCACCGTCGAGGTGAAACCCCGATAAAGCCTCAGGTCGCCAGGTGGAGCCGTAAAGTCGATGTCGCCTACCTGGACGTGGGCCGGGCTTTCCAATACACGACCAGCGGACGACCGCACAAGCAGACTGATCCTGACCGCCGCGACATCATCCCAGCGGCTCGCACCGGGCGTCGATTGATACTGACCATCCACAAGATAGCGCAGCTGCATATCGACGACTGGACTGACCAGCGTTTCGCTTTTTCCCGAGACTAAATCCAACCGGCGTAACGCAGGCTCCTGCCGGGGAGAATCCCAACCAACATAGTAGAGGTCGCCGACTGGTTCACCGATCCACGTTGCATCCTGCGGAAAACTAAACGAAAAACCTTGCGGCGCACGGAAACGGCCGTCTTCCGTCGTTTCCGCCACCTCGCAGCGATTTTGAAAGACGAAAGCCAAAAGATCCCCACTACTTAAGTTTTCTCCACCCGCAACCGCGACATCACGCTTCCCCGCCACAATGGAAGCACTCAAGGCGATATTGGCTGGATCCGCAGCATGGTGGATCAACAAGATATTTCCCGCCTGATAATCCCCGGGGCTGATACGCTGAGTATAACCATCGCTTGAAGAGCGGTCTTGCCAGCCCATTACGGAATCAAAGCGATCGTTGGGGAAGAGATCTTTCTTTAGGCTAGAGCTCATATTGATAATCAACGACCCCTCTGCCCCAGCCTCGCCCTGGCAGGCAGGAGGAAAACCGGCATGGCGAAGTTCACGCTGAAACACATTCAGTAGAAAGCGTCCATTTTCCTGCACACTGGCTACTGCTTGCTCAAGACGGTGCGTTCTTTGTGAAGCACTGAACAACTGATATATGCCCGCAGTAATCAAAAGCCCCAAAACCAAGGCAATCATCAGCTCGACGAGGGTCACTCCCCGTTGCCGTTCTGGCGGTGCTGATGGAAGCGAACTCATGGATACACCTCCGTCACAAAAGACTGTAAATTGCCATTAAGCCGTGGCGAAGTGTTCCATTGAACCGTAATTGTCACCTGCTCGTTTTTAATGACTACACTACCATCCCCATTGGGTAGCGCTGTATCCAAGTCATCAAGCCAACCTGCAAGATCTCTCTTGGCCAAGCTTCCACCTTCTGGAGCACCTGCATCCATGCCGATCGCATAACTTGCGATCTGATCCGGATTGGCACGTAGCCGGTCCCCTAGGTCGTAGGCGAGGGCAACAGCCTGCCCTCGCCAATATGCCTCTTGTACCAGGGCCATGGACTTGGTCTGTAGGGCTACGACACCCAGGACACCGATTGACAACACAAGGAGCGCTACCAGCACCTCAAGTAGCGATACGCCCGCTTGGCGAGAAGCATTCATGGGCAGGCCCCTATTGATCGGATACCGCCACTGGGCAAGGCCTGAATCGCTTGACTGATTCCACTACCACTGACTGCAATGCATTGCGCACTACCGGATGCTAGCTCTCCAAGAGGATTGAACATGATAGGGCCATCGCCCGTGGCACTGACGGAGCCACTGCCGAAACGGTACTGATGCAGGGTAGAGCCGTTAGCGATTGCCGTGGTGAGCTGCCAGCCAGCACTGAAATCACCATCACATTTATCGATTCCGCACAGCACTATCTGCTGGTTTCTCTTGATCGCTTCGCTACGGGCCAAGCGCAGGGCTGTATTGAGATTGACAGTCGAGGTCGACAGGCGGTTCTCACGTATCAAGCCCGAAAAACTCGGCACGGCGATGCCAGATACGATAGCGATCAGAGCTATCGTCACGAGCAGCTCGATCAGTGTGAAGCCTCCCTCGATATTCAGAGGGCGGGGCTTGAAGCGGCGCATAGGCACGACCATGGAACAGTCCCCCTGAAACACTATGATACAGAATGGCGAGAAAGTCTCACAAAAAAGTCGGGCCGAAGCCCGACTCTAGAACGATCCCGCGTTGAAACCTACCCGCTGACGATGACCTGTTCTCTCAGCTCCCGCGGCATGGAAAAGGTGATCGTCTCTTCCTGACCGACGAGTTCCTCGGGCGCCTCGGCGCCCAGCTCGCGCAACCGGGCGATCACGCCTTCCACCAGTACCTCGGGGGCGCTGGCGCCGGCGGTGATACCCACGGTCCCGATGCCGTCGAGCCAGGCCTCGTCGATCAGGCCGGCATCGTCGATCAGCCGCGCCGGGGTACCCATGCGCTCGGCGAGTTCGCGCAGGCGGTTGGAGTTGGAGCTGTTGACGCTGCCCACCACCAGCACCAGATCGGACGCGGCGGCCAGTTCGCGCACGGCGTCCTGACGGTTCTGGGTGGCGTAGCAGATGTCGTCCTTGCGCGGCCCGTCGATGGCGGGAAACTTGGCGCGCAGGGCATCGATCACCCGTGCCGTATCGTCCATCGACAGCGTGGTCTGGGTGACGAAGGCCAGTAGTTCGGGATCCTTGACCTCCAGCGAGGCCACGTCGTCGGCGTCCTCGACCAGATAGATGGCACCGCCGTGGGAGGTGTCGTAACGCCCCATGGTGCCTTCCACCTCGGGATGGCCGGCGTGGCCGATCAGGATGCACTCCTGGCCACGCTTGGCATAACGCAGCACTTCCATGTGCACCTTGGTGACCAGCGGGCAGGTGGCGTCGAAGACCTTGAGCCCGCGGCGCTCGGCCTCCTGTTGCACGGCGCGCGAGACACCGTGGGCGGAGAAGATCACGGTGACGTCGTCGGGCACCTCGTCGAGCTCGTCGACGAAGATGGCGCCCCGCTCGCGCAGGCTTTCCACCACGTAGCGGTTGTGCACCACCTCGTGGCGCACGTAGATGGGCGGGCCGAGCACGTCGAGCGCCCGGTCGACGATGTCGATGGCGCGATCGACGCCGGCACAGAAGCCGCGGGGGTTGGCCAGCTTGATCTGCATGAAGGGCCTCGCTTGATACGCCGCGTATCGTGAAGAAATGGGACAGCGGGGATGGTCAATGAGTCGTGGCGGGACGCACGTCGATCACCTCCACCGCGAAGGTCAGGGTACGCCCCGCCAGCGGATGGTTGAAGTCGACCTCGACGCGCTTCTCGCCGATCTCGGCGATCACCCCCGGCAGCTCGCCGCCGGCCGGGTCGGCGAAGGACATCACCAGCCCTTCCTCCAGCTCGTCGGTGTCCTCGAAGCTGTCGCGAGGGATCGACTGCACGTTCTGCGGGTTGTGCTGGCCGAAACCGTGCTCGGGGGTGATGGTGAAGCGCCCCGACTCGCCGGCGGCCATCCCCTGGATGGGCTGCTCGAAGCCCGGCGGCAGGTTGCCGTCGCCCACCTGGAAGGTGGCCGGCTGCTTGTCTCGGGTGGAATCGACCACCGTGCCGTCCTCGAGTTCGAGGGTGAAGTGCAGGGTGACTTCCATGCCGTCACCGATCCGATAGTCGCTCATGCTCGCAGACTCGCTATGCAGAATGTCACGCCCGGGCGCGCCGGGCGTCACGCAGGGATTCGACGATCAGCCCCAGCGCCCCCAGGGTGATCGCGGTATCGGCCAGGTTGAAGGCGGGGAAGTAGTGGCTTCCCCAGTGGAAGGACAGGAAGTCCACCACGTAGCCGTGCACCAGCCGGTCGTAGAGATTGCCCAGGGCGCCGCCGATGATCAGCGCCAGCGCGGCGGCCAGCCAGGTCTCGCCGCGCTTCAGGCGGGTCAGCCACACGGTCAGGCCCGCGCTGGCCCCGACCGCGATCAGCGCGAACAGCCAGCGCTGCCAGCCGTCGTGGCCGGCCAGGAAGCTGAACGCCGCGCCGGGATTGTGCAGCAGGGTCAGGTTGAACACCGGCAGCACCTCGACCGGCCGGGCGTAGGTCAGCAGCGCACTGGCCAGCAGCTTGCTGCCCAGGTCGAGGATGATCACCAGCGCCGACAGCAGCAGCCAGCGCAACGGTTGCCGCATGGGCACGGCCTCGCCTTCGCGACGCGTCATCGCCTGCTCCTTCACGAGGAAATCCCCCTGGACTCGATTGCCGCGCCCGCCTCAGGCATAGCGGCGAACCTCGCCGGGGCCGTCCGGCAGGTTGCTGATGCAGCGCCCGCACAGGTCCGGATGCTCGGCATGCGTGCCGACGTCCGGGCGATGGTGCCAGCAGCGCTCGCACTTGGCATGCGCGCTGGCGGCCACCGCCACGGCCAGCCCCTCCAGCTCGGTGGCCTCGGCGTCGTCGCCGGCGGCGTCCCGCGAGGCCAGATGCACCTCGCTGGTCAGCAGCACGAAGCGCAGCTCGTCGCCCAGCCGACCCAGCGTCTCGCGCAGGTCGTCGGCGGCGTAGAGGGTGACCTCGGCGGACAGCCCGCTCTTGATGCGCTTGGCGTTGCGGGCGTCCTCCAGGCACTTGTTGACCGCCTGCTTGACCTGCAGCACCCGCTCCCAGAACTCGCGGCCGAACGCGGCGCCGTCGTCGAGGGTCGCCAGGCCGGCGTAGAAGGTCTCGAGCAGCACGCTCTCGCGACGCTCGCCGGGGATGTGCTCGTAGATCTCCTCGCCGGTGAAGCTGAGGATCGGCGCCACCCAGCGCGACAGCGCCTCGACCACGTGATACAGCGCGGTCTGGCAGCTGCGCCGTGCCAGCGAGTCGGCCTGGGTGGTGTACTGGCGGTCCTTGATCACGTCCAGATAGAAGCCGCCCAGCTCCCGCGAGCAGAAGGTATGCACCTGCTGGTAGACCTCGAGGAAGCGGTACTCGGCGTAGGCCGTCTCGATGCGTGACTGCAGCTGCGCGGCGCGGTCGACTACCCACTGGTCCAGCGCCAGCAGATCATCGAAGGCCACGGCGTCACGCGCGGGGTCGAAGCCGTTGAGGTTGGCGAGCAGGAAGCGCGCGGTGTTGCGGATGCGCCGGTAGGCATCGGCGGTGCGCTTGAGGATCTCGTCGGAGACCGCCATCTCGCCCGAGTAGTCGGTGGAGGCTACCCACAGGCGCAGGATGTCGGCGCCCAGCTTGTCCATCACCTCCTGCGGGGCGATCACGTTGCCCACCGACTTGGACATCTTGCGGCCGTGGGCGTCGACGGTGAAGCCGTGGGTCAGCAGCCCCTTGTAGGGCGGATGGCCGTCGATCGCGCAGCCGGTGAGCAGCGAGGAGTGGAACCAGCCGCGATGCTGGTCGGAACCTTCCAGATACAGGTCGGCCCGCGGCCCCCGGGCATGGCCGAGGGCGTGGGAGCCGCGCAGCACGTGCCAGTGGGTGGTGCCGGAGTCGAACCACACGTCGAGGGTGTCGGTGGTCTTCTCGTAGTCGGCGGCCTCGTCGCCGAGCAGCTCGGCGGCGTCGAGCCGGAACCAGGCGTCGATGCCCTCGGCCTCGATGCGCTGCGCCACGGCTTCCATCAGCTCCAGCGTGCGCGGATGCAGCTCGCCGGTGGCCTTGTGCAGGAAGAACGGGATCGGCACGCCCCAGTTGCGCTGGCGCGAGATGCACCAGTCGGGCCGGTTGGCGATCATGCTGTGCAGCCGTGCCTTGCCCCAGGCCGGAATGAACTGGGTGGCCTCGATGCCTTCCAGGGCTCGCTCGCGCAGGGTCTTGCCGTCCTCGCCGCGAATGTCCATGCCCACGAACCACTGCGCGGTGGCGCGGTAGATCACCGGCGTCTTGTGGCGCCAGCAGTGCATGTAGCTGTGGGTGATCTTCTCGTGGGCGAGCAGCGCCCCGACTTCCTCCAGCTTGGCGACGATCTGCGGGTTGGCCTTCCAGATCAACTGGCCGCCGAAGAACGGCAGATCGTCGGCGTAGACGCCGTCACTCTGCACCGGGTTGCGGATCTCGTCGAAGTCCATGCCGTAGGCACGGCAGGTGACGAAGTCGTCCTCGCCGTAGGCCGGCGCCGAGTGGACGATGCCGGTCCCCGCGTCGGTGGCCACGTAATCGCCCAGGTACACCGGCGACAGGCGATCGTAGAACGGATGGCGGAAGCGCAGGTTCTCGAGGCGCGCCCCGGTGGTGGTGGCCAGCGTCTCGCCGCTCAGCCCGAAGCGCTCGAGGCTGCTGTCGACCAGGTCCTCGGCGAGCACCAGCAGCCGCTCGCCGGTATCGACCAGCGCGTAGTTCACCTCGGGGTGCACGTTGAGTGCCTGGTTGGCGGGGATGGTCCAGGGCGTGGTGGTCCAGATCACCACCGCCGCCGGCTTGCTCAGGGCGTCGAGACCGAAGGCCTCGGCCAGCGCCGCGGGGTCATCGGCGGCGAAGGCCACGTCGATGGCGTCGGACTTCTTGTCGGCGTACTCGACCTCGGCCTCGGCCAGCGCCGAGCCGCAGTCGAAACACCAGTTGACCGGTTTCAGGCCCTTGAACACGTAGCCGTGGCGGACCATCTCGGCCAGCGCGCGTACCTCGCCCGCCTCGTTGGCGAAATCCATGGTGCGGTACGGATGCGCCCAGTCGCCCACCACGCCCAGGCGCACGAAGTCCTTGCGCTGGCCGTCGATCTGCTCGGCGGCGTACTCGCGGCACAGCGCACGCGCCTCGTCCGGCGGCAGGTGCTTGCCGTGCAGCGTCTCGATCTTGTGCTCGATGGGCAGCCCGTGGCAGTCCCAGCCCGGCACGTAGGGCGCGTCGAAACCGGCCAGCCCCTTGGCCTTGATGATGATGTCCTTGAGGATCTTGTTGACGGCATGCCCGATGTGAATGCTGCCGTTGGCATACGGAGGGCCATCGTGCAGCACGAAGGACTGGCGATCCCGCCCCGCCTCGCGCAGGCGCTGGTAGAGATCGAGCTCCTGCCAGCGCTGGAGGCGCGCCGGTTCCCGCTTGGGCAGATTGCCGCGCATCGGGAAGTCGGTTTCTGGCAGGTTGAGAGTGTGCTTGTAGTCGCTCATAGCCTTGGGTCAGCCGTCATCGTTGTCGGCGGACGCATCCGCCGGGAAATCGGAAGTCGTGGAACCCGGCGCCAGCGGCGCCGAGGCCAGCTCGGAGAGACACGCCCCGCCGTCATGCCCCGAGGCGACGGCGTGTTGACGAAAGTAGGCCCGCGCGCGCGCCTGGTCGAGGGTGATCTGGTGCTTGAGCGCCTCGAGGCCGTCGAAGGTCAGCTCGCCGCGCAGCCGGGCGCAGGGCAGCACCTCGATCACCTGGCCGTAGAGGTCCTCGTCGACATCGAACAGATGCACCTCCAGCACCGGGCGCGAGGCCCCGACCGTGGGCCGCCAGCCGACGTTCGCCACCCCCGGCAGGCAGCGCCCGTCGGCGAGCCGGGTCAGCACCGCATAGACCCCGCGCAGGGCCAGCGGCCCGGGCAGCAGCGGCACGTTGGCGGTGGGCACGCCGATGGTGCGCCCCAGCTGGCGATCGGCGACGACCCGGCCGATGAAGCGATAGGGCCGCCCCAGCAGCCGTGCGGCCTGGTAGAAGTTGCCGCTGGCCAGCAGCGTGCGGATGCGGGTGCTGGAGACCCGCTCGTCGTCGAGCAGGAAGGTCCGGGTGTGCTCGACCCCGAAGCCTTCCTGCTCGCCGATCTCGCGCAGCAGGGCGAAGTCCCCGCGCCGATCGCAGCCGAAGCGGAAGTCGTCGCCCACCACCAGATGGCGCACGCCCAGCCCCTCGAGCAGCACGCGATCGACAAAGGCCCGGGCGGTCAGGCTGCGCAGCGCCTCGTTGAAGGGCAGGCAGACGATGCGCTCGGCGCCGTGCTCGGCGAGCAGGCGCACCTTGTCGCGCAGCCGGGTCAGCCGCGGCGGCGCCTGGTCGCCGGCGAAGTACTCGCGTGGCTGCGGCTCGAAGATCACCACGGTCACCGGCAGCGCCAGCGCCCGCGCCCGGTCGCGCAGCTGGTCGAGGATCGCCTGATGACCGCGATGCACGCCATCGAAGTTGCCGATGGTCGCCACGCATCCCCGGTGATGCGCTTTCAGATTGTGCAGACCGCGGATCAGTTGCATACGTCGCTCGGGCATCATCAAATCGTCGATTATAACGAAGGGGATGGGGCTTGACAGCCGCCATCACCCCTGCAGGCGAAAGTCACGCAGGCGCACCCCGGTCGCCCACAGCCAGGCAAAGTAGGTCGCGGCCCCGCCGACCACCAGGGCCGCGAGCCAGGCCGCGCGGCGCCAGACACTCCAGTCGAGCCACACATGCCAGTCCGGCGACAGCCACCACAGCCCGCCCACCATCAGGGCGCAACCGCCCGTCAGCTGCAAGGCATAGCGCCCCCAGCCGGGCTGGAAGACCAGCACGCCGCGCCGGCGCAACCCCCGGGCCAGCAACCCGGCATTGACGAAGGCCGACGCCGAGGTGGCCAGCGCCAGCCCGGCATGCGCCAGCGGCAGGATCAGCGCCAGGTTGAAGGCCATGTTGGCGACCATGGCGACGATGCCGATCTTCACCGGCGTGGCAGTGTCCTGGCGGGCGAAGTAGCCCGGCGCCAGGACCTTGATCAGCATGAAGGCCACCAGCCCCAGCGCATAGGCGCGCAGGCTCCTCGACGCCATGACGATGTCGTGGTCGGTCATCGCCCCGTAGTGGAACAGGCTGACCAGCAGCGGCTCGGCGAGCACCACCAGCGCCAGCGCCGCCGGCAGGCCCAGCAGCAGCACGGCGCGCAGCGACCAGTCGAGCATCTTCGCGAAATGCTCGCGGGACTGCTCGGCATGGCGCTTGGACAGCGCCGGCAGGATCACCGTGCCGATCGCCACACCGAACACCCCCAGCGGCAGCTCCACCAGGCGATCCGAATAGTAGAGCCACGACACGCTCCCCGAGGCGAGCAGCGAGGCCAGCACGGTATCCAGCAGCAGATTGACCTGCGACACCGAGACCCCGAACAGGGCCGGCGCCATCAGCCACAGGACGCGCCGCACGCCGGGATGGCGAAAGCGCGGCCAGGGCCGCGGCAGCAGCCCCTGACGCGCCAGGAACGGCACCTGAAAGGCCAGCTGGGCCGCCCCGGCGATCAGCACCCCCCAGGCCAGGGCCATCGACGGCACCGCCATCCACGGGGTCAGCCACACCGCGGCGCCGATCAGCACCAGGTTGAGCAGCACCGGGGTGAAGGCCGGTACGGCGAAGCGATTCCAGGTATTGAGCACGCTGCCGGAAAACGCCGTCAGCGAGATCAGCAGCAGGTAGGGAAACGTCAGCCGCAGCATGTCGGCGGTCAGCGCCAGCTTCTCGGGATCGCGGCCGAAGCCCGGCGCGAACAGCCAGGCCAGCCAGGGCGCGGCCAGCATCGCCAGGGCGGTGAGCAGGGCCAGGACCAGCGTCAGGCTCCCCGAGACCGCATCGAGCAGTTCGCGCACCTCCTCGCGGGTACGCTGCGTGGCGTACTCGGAGAGCACCGGCACGAAGGCCTGGTTGAAGGCCCCCTCGGCGAACAGCCGGCGCATGAAGTTGGGGATCTTGAACGCCACGAAGAAGGCATCGGCGCCGCTGCCGGCCCCGAACAGCGCGGCGATGGTCACGTCGCGCACCAGCCCCATCACCCGCGAGATCATGGTCATCACGCTGACCACCAGCCCCGAGCGCAGCAGCCCCCCGCGACGCGATGCCGCCCTGCCCGGGGCCGACTCGGGGCCGCCGTCACCCGCGGCGGGCGAGACGCCGGTGACGTCATCGGCGGTCACGCGGCGACCGGACTGGGCTTGCTGCTCGGCCATCACGCCTCCTTGCTGACCCTCACGCCACCGGCGGCACGCACGCGGGTGGCACGCACACGGGTGGCACGCACAAAAAAACCGGCCGTAGCCGGTTTTTCGAGAACCCGTGACCGTCGGGCGCGCCGACGGTCATCGGCTCAGCGACACCGGCTCAGGCCGCCAGCGCCTTGATCCGCTTGTTGAGACGGCTCTTGATGCGGGCCGCCTTCTTCTTGGACAGCGCGTCCTTGTCGGCGATGCGGTCGATGACCGGCTGCGCCGCCTTGAACGCGTCCATGGCCTGGGCGTGATCGCCGGTCTGGATCGCCTTGATCACACGCTTGACGTAGGTCCGCACCATGCTGCGCTGGCTGGCGTTGTGCTTGCGACGCTGTTCCGCCTGGCGCGCGCGCTTCTGGGCTTGCTTGGTATTCGCCACCGTAATCTCCTTGGAGAATCGCTAAATTCGGTAGATAAGTCTTTGACCGGCTTCGACTCTTCGGATCCGCCGAAGCGGTTTGGCCGCTCAACAACCACGGGCCATGTCTGAGAGGATGCGGCATTCTAGCACGGCGCCCCGGGGCTTGCCACAGCCCGCGCGGTGCCTGAGTCGAGTCCCGCGGCACACTTCCGGCCGGCGGGGCTATCCGAAAAGTCGGCGGGCGAGGGCCAGCCAGGCCGTGGGAGCGACTTCAGTCGCGATGAAGCCGCCACCGGGCCGCCGTTGTCGGGGATGAATCCCCTCCCACAGACTACTCCGGCAGGCCGGCCAGCCTGGCTTGCTCCGACTGGCCGGAGGGAGCGCCCGTGAACACCTGATGGGGGGGGGTATACCGCTACAGCACCACCAGGTTGTCGCGATGGATCAGCTCCGGGGCTTCCATGTAGCCGAGGATCGCCTCGATCTGGTGGCTCGGCTGGCCGAGCAGGCGCGCCGCCGCATCGCTGCCGTAGTTGACCAGCCCCTTGGCCACCCGCTCGCCCTGCTCGTCGACACAGACCACCATGTCGCCGCGCACGAAATGCCCCTCGACAGCCCGCACGCCCACCGGCAGCAGGCTCGAGCCGCGATCGCGCAGCACGCTCACCGCACCGGCATCCAGAGTCAGGGTGCCGCGCACCTTCAACTGCCCGGCGAGCCAGCGCTTGCGCGCGGCCAGCGGCGCGTGCTCGGGCCGCAGCAGCGTGCCCAGCCGCTCGCCGTCGATCAGCCGGGTCAGCACGTCCGCCTGGCGGCCGCCGGCGATCGCCGTCACCGCCCCGGAGCGCGCCGCCAGCCGGGCCGCGCGGATCTTGGTGGTCATGCCGCCACGCCCCAGCACGCCGCCGCCGCCGGCCATCGCCGCCAGCCGCGGGTCGTCGGCGCGCCCCTCGGGAATCAGCGCGGCCTGCGGGTTGTGGCGCGGGTCGGCGTCGTAGAGCCCTTCCTGGTCGGTGAGGATGACCAGGGCATCGGCCTCGAGCAGGTTGGCCACCAGTGCGCCCAGGGTGTCGTTGTCGCCGAAGCGGATCTCGTCGGTGACCACGGTGTCGTTCTCGTTGACCACCGGGATCACCCGCAGGTCGACCAGGGTGCGCAGCGCGGAGCGCGCGTTGAGGTAGCGCTTGCGGTTGGACAGGTCGTCGTGGGTCAGCAGCACCTGGGCGCTGCGCAGCTCGTGACGGGCGAAGTGGCCCTGATAGCACTGCGCCAGGCCGGTCTGGCCCACCGCCGCGGCGGCCTGCAGCTCGTGGACCGCCGAGGGACGCACGCTCCAGCCGAGCTGCGCCATGCCCGCCGCCACCGCGCCGGAGGAGACCAGCACCACCTCGATGCCGCGTGCATGCAGCGCGGCGATCTGGTCGACCCAGCCGCCGATGGCCGGCTCGTCGAGGCCGCGACCGTCATCGGTCAGCAGCGCGCTGCCGATCTTCACCACCACGCGCCGCGCGCCGGTCAGCGCCTCGCGTCCCGGCGCCCGCTCGTCGTTGCTCTGCATCCTCTCCTCGACTCCACTGCTGTCCCGGCCCGGGGCGCCCGACAGGCACCCGTCGCCTCAGGGGGCGTACTCGACCTCGACATCGTAATCGTCGTCGTCGAAGTCGTCATCGTCGTCCACGTCCTCGCGGGCCGGCTTGCGCTTGCGGCTCAACCGCGACTCGGCGCGCGCCACCGCCTCGGCCTCCATGCGTGCGCGCATCTCGCGCTCGCGCTCAGCGACCACCTCGTCCTCGGTCTCGAGGATGCGCTGGTCGGTCAGCCAGCGGTGCACCGCCTCCACCAGCGGCCGCGTCCCCTCGGCGGCGATCGCCGAGATGCGGAACACCGGTCCTTCCCAGGCCAGCGCCGCGACGATCGCCTCGGCGCGTGCCTCGCGCTCGTCCTCGGGCAGCAGGTCGAGCTTGTTGAGCACCAGCCAGCGCGGCCGCTCGGCCAGGGCCGGCGAGAACTGCTCGAGCTCGCGAGCGATGGCCCGGGCCGACTCGACCGGGTCGGACTCGTCGAACGGCGCCACATCGACCACGTGCAGCAGCAGCCGCGTGCGGGTCAGGTGCTTGAGAAAGCGCAGCCCCAGCCCGGCGCCGTCGGAGGCACCCTCGATCAGCCCCGGCACGTCGGCCATCACGAAGTGCTCATGGGTGCCCAGCTTGACCACCCCGAGGTTGGGCACCAGCGTGGTGAACGGGTAGTTGGCGACCTTGGGCTTGGCGGCCGACACGGCGCGGATCAGCGTCGACTTGCCGGCATTGGGCATGCCCAGCAGGCCGACATCGGCCATCACCTTCATTTCCAGACGCAGGTTGCGCCGCTCGCCCGGCGTGCCCGGCGTGGTCTTGCGCGGCGCGCGATTGGTCGAGGACTTGAAGTGGATATTGCCCAGCCCGCGACGCCCGCCCTGGGCGACCAGCACAACCTGACCGGACTCGGTGACATCGGCGATCACCTCGAGGGTATCCTCGTCGATCACCGTGGTGCCCACCGGCACCTTGACGTGCAGGTCGTCGCCGGCCTTGCCGCTCATCTGGCGGCCCTGCCCCGGCTGACCGTTGGGGGCCTTGTAGAAGCGCTGATACTTGAAATCGATCAGGGTGTTCAGCGCGTCGTCGCCGATCAGGTAGACACTGCCGCCGTGGCCGCCGTCGCCGCCGTCCGGCCCGCCCTTGGGCACGAACTTCTCGCGGCGGAAGCTCAGGCAGCCCTTGCCGCCGTTGCCGGCCTCCACGATGATCGATGCTTCGTCGACGAATTGCATTGGACACTCTCCCGACGGCACAGGCCGTCATGATACAAGAAGGCCCCGCCATGGCGGGGCCGGATGGCGAGGCCTTCCTGCGTCGATTCGCGACGGTCTCAGGCGGAGACGACGCTCACGAACTTGCGGTTCTTCGGACCCTTGGTCTCGAACTTGACCACGCCTTCGTCCAGGGCGAACAAGGTGTGGTCCTTGCCGATGCCGACGCCGGTACCGGCGTGGAACCGGGTGCCGCGCTGACGCACGATGATGTTGCCCGGCGCGACGGCCTGGCCACCGAACAGCTTGACACCCAGACGCTTGGATTCGGAGTCGCGGCCGTTGCGCGTACTACCGGCTGCCTTCTTGTGAGCCATTGCAAATACCTCGCTCGTTCGGGGGAGTACTGCCGCTTACGCGGAGATCCCGGTGATCTTGACTTCCGTGAACCACTGACGGTGGCCCTGACGACGCATGGAGTGCTTGCGACGACGGAACTTGAGGATGTTGACCTTCTCGCCACGACCGTGGGACACGACTTCGGCGGTCACCTTGGCACCGTCGACCAGCGGCGCGCCGACCTTGACGTCGTCGCCGTCGGCGACCAGCAGCACCTGGTCGAAATCGAGGCTGTCGCCGGTGGCCACTTCAAGCTTCTCGAGCTTCAGGGTCTGGCCTTCCTGGACGCGGTACTGCTTACCGCCACTCTTGATAACAGCGTACATGTTGCTCTCCAGACACTCATCGGGGGATGGGCTCTTCATCGACCTGCGGCGAGTGGCGCCCCTTCCGGCAGCCATCTGACAGGGAGCATGATGAGTAGGGTCGCGGATTATAACCGTCGCCGACCACGGCGGCAAGAGGCTCGATCGGGCGCCACGCCGCACGGCGCCTCGCCTTGACGCCCCCCACCCCCCCTCATAGCATAGCGACAAGCCTAGGCCGGCCCCGGGTTCGACTGCCGCACGCTTGCCGGGCGCTCAGAGCCTCGTCCGTTTCACGACGACGCCCTCGGCCAGCGCCCGGCGCTTGCCGGGCCCCAACTCCAGGACCACAGCCCACGACATGCAACCCAACGCATCGCCCATTCATGCCGCGGTGGCCGAGGATTTCGCCGCCGTCGATCGCACGGTCCTCGACCAGCTGCACTCGCGGGTACCGCTCGTCGAGACCATCGGCCAGTACATCATCGACAGCGGCGGCAAGCGCCTGCGCCCGCTGCTGGTACTCCTGTCCGCACGCGCGCTGGACTACGCCGGCGACGCCCACATCCGCCTGGCCACGCTGATCGAGTTCATGCACACCTCGACGCTGCTCCACGACGACGTGGTCGACGAGTCGAGCCTGCGACGCGGCCGCACCACCGCCAACGAGAACTGGGGCAACGCCCCCTCGGTGCTGGTCGGCGACTTCCTCTACTCGCGCTCGTTCCAGATGATGGTCGAGATCGGCTCGATGCGGGTCATGCAGATCCTCTCCGCGGCCACCTGTACCATCGCCGAAGGCGAAGTCCTGCAGCTGACCAACGTCGGCAATCCCGACGTCGACGAGGCCGCCTACTTCGAGACCATCACCGGCAAGACGGCGATGCTCTTCGAGGCCGCCTCCCACAGCGGCGCCGTGCTCGCCGGCGCCACGCCGGAGCAGGAGGAGGCCCTGCGCCTCTACGGCCGCCATCTGGGCCTGGCCTTCCAGCTCATCGACGACCTGCTCGACTACCAGGGCGACGCCGGCACCATGGGCAAGAACGTCGGCGACGATCTCGCCGAGGGCAAGCCGACCCTGCCGCTGATCCACGCCATGCGCGAGGGCAACGCCGAACAGGCCGCGCTGATCCGCAAGGCGATCCGCAAGGGCGGGCTCGATTCGCTCGACGAGGTGCTGGCGATCATCGACGAGACCGGCGCGCTGGACTACACCCGCCAGCGCGCCGAGGACATGGCCGCCAGGGCGCTGGCCCAGCTCGAGGCACTGCCCGCCAGCCGCTATCGCGACACCCTCGCGACCCTGGCGCACCTGGCCGTCGAACGCAAAGCCTGAATCAGGGGGTTGCCAAGTGCGCCGCGATGCGTATAATGCAGCCCCGTTGAGGCACACGCCCAGCGACACGGAGTATAGCTCAGCTTGGTAGAGCGCTGCCTTCGGGAGGCAGAGGTCGTAGGTTCGAATCCTGCTACTCCGACCAGGAACATCAGTAAAAACGGCCACTTAGCTCATTGGAGCGGTGGCCGTTTTTCGTTGCTGCGCGTTTGGGTAGCAAATAGGTAGCAAGCAGCGAAGTCTGCCTTCTGACCAGACCAACCCATACCGCACGATTCTGCAGCCTCACTACCAGTGCTCAAGCAGCAGGCACTGCACCGGGGCGTCGTCCGTCTGCTCGGAATGACGCACCCTCTTTCCTTGGCGGCGTGATGGACCCACCGTTCACCATCGTCCCAGCCTACACGCCAAGGGGTGCTATGGCGGTTAAAGGCACGCCTCCACTTGGTGCTCCAGCTGCATGCCCGCGTGGGGCAGCAGGTTGACCACGCCCTTTGGCCGCCGCCAGCTCATCTAAGCCCCTGATAAACTGGACACCTTGTGGCCGGGCGGCAGCCTGACCGTCTCCTCCCGAAGATCACGGAGGAATCCTTTCCCCTTGTTGCTGGGGCAGCTTTTCGTAAGACCTCAGGCTCTGCCAGCACATCTACAGCCAGCTTTATTCCGTTACAATCGCACGAGCAAGGTTCCAATCATCCCTCACCTGACTCATCGGAGCACTGCATATGAAGGAGAAGTGGCTTCATGCCCACGAAGTCGGTACCTCCTTCGGCAGAAATAGCCGCAAGGTGAGCCCCAGGGCCCGCAACGGCAATACCAGCGAGGGCAGCAAGTCCGATGCGTGATCAAGCGACACTCAAGCGCCTGGGATTCATGACCCGGCAGGGCAGCACTCACACGGCTCGCACCCTCATGCTCAGCGAGCTCAGCACCCTGTTCGACCATGTCGCCGAAGAGGCCGGCAAGGAGGAGTACCTGGCCGCCATCCGCGATGCCAACTGCCTCTCCAAGCGCTCCGGCCGCACCCGTCAGCTGACGGCCAGCCATCTGGCCGATCTCTATGGCCTCGACCCTGCCAACCCGATTCACGCCGGCCTGCGCTACTTCTGGTCACGGGATGAGGCCGCACGCGCTCAGCTCGCGCTACTGGCGGCAGCTTCACGCGACTCCCTGCTTCGAGAGCTTGCCCCCGCCATTCTCGCCAAGCCGCTCGGCACCTCGATCACCCGCGAATCGGTCGAGGAGGCCATCGAGCAGCGTTGGCCGGGCCGCTTCAGTCCGGCGACACGGAAGTCCGTCGCCCAGAACATCAACAGCAGCCTGGTGCAGGTCGGCTACCTGCTTGGCCGTATAAAGAAGGTACGCGCCCATCTGGAGCCTGCGACAGGCACTGTCGCCTATGCCCTTTACCTTGCGTGGTTGCAGGGCGGCCGAGGCGAGCTGCTGCTGCAGAGCCCCTGGTGCAAGCTGCTCGACGCCAGCCAAGACCGCCTGCTGGAGCTGGCGGCACAGGCCTCGGCCAAGGGCTGGATAGTGATGCGCCGGGTCGACAACGTGATCGATATCGACTTCCCTGCCCTGGCTCCGGTGGTCACCCAGGCCCTGACGCCCACCGAACCCACGGCTGCCTCTCAGCAGGAGAACCTCCATGAGCAAGGTTAAGCGCCTGATCGACTCCTACGGCCGCTTCATCGCCCTGCCCTGGCGCGACGATGCTGCGGCAGCCCAGCGGGTGGTCTTCTGCGTCTATCCGGAAACCGAGGAACTGCGCCTGCGCGCCAACCTGGGGGAGTTCGAGCTGGTGACGCGCCAGAACGGCCATGAATGGATGGCCTTCGATCTCACCGACACCTTCGCCCTGTGGATGGCCGAGCAGAAATATGCCAAAGGGTACTTCAGATCGCCGGCCAAGCTGGCTACGGTGATCCATCGCTACTTGGACTGGCTGGAAGCGCGCTTTATCGCCGAGCTGTCTGCCCAGGGCGTTGGCAACAACCACGCCGTAACGCTCTACGGGGTGGGCAGCCTGTTCGGCCTGCTGAAGGTCAAGGAGGTAGTCGACCGCCTGGCTCCGCACGTCGGTGGACGCCTGGCCGTGCTGTTCCCGGGCAGCTTCGAGAACAACAACTATCGGCTGCTGGACGGCTACGACGGTTGGAACTACCTGGCCACGCCCATCACCGCCGACGGCGCCCGCTGAGCCGCCGTAACGCACGAATTCGAATTTTGCTTTCGCAGGGGAAAAGAACGCATGCGCAACCGCGATATCTACGCAAAGGACCCATCCCAGCAGCGCCTGGTCAACGAGGGCGTCGCCTACGTCAACGACGACAGAAGCGATCGCGCCCAGACGGTGCTGCGCTATGAGCTGGAGACCTTCGTCTGCGACGGCCAGTACGCCAGGGGCATGCAGGATATCCTCGACACCTACCTGCGCAACCTGAGCGGGGGGGCCTCCCAGCAGCCCGGCGTATGGATCAGCGGCTTCTTCGGCTCGGGCAAATCGCACATGGCCAAGATGCTGCGCAACCTGTGGGAAGACGTCACCCTCGACGACGGCGCCACCGCCCGCGGGCTCGTCCACCTGCCCCAGGAGATCCAGGACCTGTTCAAGGAGCTCTCCACCCAGGGCAAGCGACACGGCGGTCTGTTCGCTGCCTCCGGCACCCTCGGCGCCAGCTCCCGCGACAAGAGCGTGCGCTTGGCGCTGCTCTCGGTCATCTTCCGCGCCGCCGGCCTGCCCCAGCAGTATCCGGTCGCCCGTTTCGTGATGTGGCTGCGCGACGAGGGCATTCTCGACCAGGTGCACGACGACGTCGTCGGCCGCGGCGACGACTGGCAGGAAGAGCTCGACAACTTCTACGTCGCCGAGTCGCTGCACGAGGCCCTGGTCAACGCCAAGCCGAGGATCTTCAGCAGCGTCGAGTCCTGCGCCGAGACCCTTAGCCACCTCTACCCCCACGTCAACGACATCAGCAGCGACGAGATGCTCAAGGCCATCCGCCAGGCGCTGAGCCAGGACGGCAAGATGCCACTCACCCTGGTGGTGCTGGACGAGGTGCAGCAGTACATCGGCACCGACGGGCAGCGCTCCATCGACGTTCAGGAAGCGGTGGAAGCCTGCTGCAAGGAGATTGGCAGCCGGTTGATGTTCATCGGCACCGGCCAGACCGCCATCACCGGCACCAGCAACCTGGCGCGCCTGCAGGGGCGCTTCACCACCCGCATCGAACTCTCCGATGCCGACGTCGACGCCGTGCTCCGCCAGGTGGTGCTGGCCAAGAAGCCCGAGGCCAAGGCGCCGGTCGCCGAGGTGATGGAGGGCAATCTCGGCGAGATCTCCCGCCACCTGGCCGAGACTTCCATTGCTCACCGCCAGGAGGATACCCGCCACTTCGCTCAGGACTACCCCATCCTGCCGGTGCGTCGTCGCTTCTGGGACGCCGCCCTGCGTGTGCTCGACCAGACCGGTACCGACAGCCAGCTGCGCAACCAGCTCAGCATGATCCACAAGGCGATCCAGACCAACCTGGACGCCCCGCTGGGCAACATCATCCCCGGCGACTACCTCTACTTTGACGCCACCGACAAGCTGTTGCAGTTCCGTGCACTGCCGCGCAAGCTCCACGACGCCACCCAGCAGTGGCGTAACGGCAGTGAAGACGAGCAGCTGATGGCGCGAGCCTGTGCCGTGGTGTTCCTGATCAACAAGGTCGCCAGCACCAACACCGAGCTCGGCCTGCATCCTACCCTGGCCAACATCGCCGACCTGCTGGTCGATGACCTCAAGGCCGGCAGCAGCTCGCTGCGCAGTCGCCTGCCGGATCTTCTCGATGAGTGCGAGTTCATCATCAAGGTGGGCGACGAGTATCGGATCCAGACCGAGGAGAGCGCCGCCTGGAACGACGCCTTCCTCGCCCACAAGAGCACCCTGGGCAACGCCACCCACCAGATCGAGACCGAGCGCGACGACCTGATCCGCCAGCACTTCGCCAAGCAGGTCGGTAACCTCACGGTGAACCACGGCGAGTCCAAGGTGCCGCGCCCGCTCTCGCCGGTCTTCGACATGACGCTGCCCAAGGATGCCGCCGAGAGGCTCTATGTCTGGGTGCGCAACGGCTGGTCGGATGACATCAGCCAGGTGCGTGCCGATGCCCGCCAGGCGGGGTCGGAATCCCCCACCCTGTTCGTGTTCATCCCCAAGCGCTCCGCTGACGAGCTACGCAACCAGCTGATCGAGTTCAAGGCCGCCAGCGCGACCCTGGAGACCCGCGGTACGCCCGGCACCCCTGAAGGGGAAGAGGCGCGAGCCGCCATGCAGACTACCCGCGATGCCGCCCAGCGGCGCATTCGCGAACTGCTCGACGAGGCCTTCAACGGCGCCCAGGTATTCCAAGGCGGCGGTAACGAGATCGTCGGTGCCACCCTGCGTGAGGCCATTCAGGAAGGCGCCGAGAACGCCCTGGCCCGCCTGCATCCCAAGTTCCATCAGGCCGACCACGCCGGTTGGGAGAAGGTCTATTCCAAGGCCAAGCAGGGCGCTCCCGATGCCCTCAAGGCCGTGGGCTACGATGGCGAGCCCCAGAGTCATCCGGTATGCAAGGCTGTTCTGAGTTTCCTCGGCGGCGGCAAGAAGGGTAGCGAGATACGCGACCATTTCGAGCACGGTGATTACGGCTGGTCCCAGGACGCCATCGATGGCGCCGTGCAGGTGCTACTGGTCGCCGGACAGATCCGCACCACCGATGGCACCTCTCCCCAGGAGTTGGACCGTCGCGCCATCGGCAAGACCGAGTTCCGCGTGGAGGCCACGACCATCTCCGCGGGGGAGCGCATCAAGATCCGCAAGGTGATGCAGAAGCTCGGCGTGCAGGCCAAGTCTGGCGAGGAGTCCGCCAAGGCGCCGGATTTCGCCGACAAGCTCCGAACCCTGGCCGAACAGGCAGGTGGCGAACCGCCGGCTCCGGAGGCTCCCCGTCTGGATGCCCTGGAAGCCGTGCGTACCAGCAGCGGTAACGACCAGCTCAAGGCCATCGTCAGCAACCAGGGCGAGCTGCTTACCGCCATCGATGAGTGGAAGGCCACCGCCGAGAAGATCCAGCAGCGCCGACCCGCCTGGGGCACACTCAAGCGCCTGGCCGACCACGCCAGGAGCCTGCCCGACGCCGAGCCGTTGCTGGCCCAGGTCAGCCAGATCCGCGAGCACCGCTCGCTGCTGGACGACCCGGATCCCGTCCAGCCCCTGCTGGCCAACCTCACCCAGCAGTTCCGTGACACCTTCAACGACCTGCAGCAGCGCTATGCGGACGAGCATGCCGCCGGAATGCAGCGCCTGGAGGCGGATGACAACTGGCAGCAGCTCTCGCCGGACCAACGCCACGACCTGCTCGCCGCCAAGCGCCTGACGGCTCACGACGCCCCCGAGATCACCCTCGGCGGCACCGACCAGGTCCTGGAAACCCTGAACCATGTGCGTCCCGACGCCCTGGCCGACCGCATCGCCGCGCTATCCAGTCGCTTTGATGAGGTGCTGGTCAAGGCAGCCGAGGAGATGGAGCCCGAGGTGCAGTTCGTCAACCTGCCGCGCCGCACCCTCAAGAGTGAGGCCGATATCGATGCCTGGCTGGAGGACGTTCGTCGTGAGCTGCTCGAGGCCCTGCAGGACGGGCCGGTGATCACCCAGTAACCGAGGGCCATGCCATGCTGACCTCCATTCAGCTGACCAATTTCAAGAGCTACCGGCAGGCCAGGCTGGACCTGGCACCGCTGACCTTCCTGATCGGCCCCAACGCCTCGGGCAAGAGCAACGCCCTGGAGGGCATTCGATTGCTCAACTGGCTGGCCAAGGGGAAACGCCTGGACGATATCGAGCGCGATATCCAGGGCGGCGATACCGTGGTGCGTGGTCAGGCCCGTGATCTGTTCCGAATGGACGGCGAGCCCTTCACGCTGGAGGCGCACCTGGCCGATGCACCCGAGGGTTGGGGCGACTTCTCCATCACCATCGACCAGCTCAGCGACCAGCTGGTGGTGGCGGGCGAGCAGATCACCCATCCTGACCAGAAGGTGCCCCTCTACCGGGTGGACAGCGAGCCCAACGAGCACAGCGATGAGATCAGCATCGCCTATAACAACTTTCGGCGTGGGCGCACCAAGCCGCATATACCCTGTTCCAACCGTCAGGCAGTGTTCTATCAGCTGGAGACGCCCGGCCGCTTTCAGCAATCCCACACCGAGGCCCAGGAGCTGATTCCCGAGGTGACCCGCGCGCTGCGCGAGACGCTGCGGAATATCGTCTTCCTCGACCCGCGCCCGGCGCAGATGCGCGACTACGAGTACGCCGGCGACAAGCACCTCAAGGAGGATGGCAGCAATCTCTCCGCGGTGCTCTACCAACTTTGTCAGATCCCGAGCAGTAAGCAGGCACTGCTCGATTTTATCCGCTCGCTTCCGGAACAGGACATCACCGATATCCAGTTTATCGAGACGCCCCGCCAGGACGTCATGGTCAGCCTGGAAGAGACCTTCGGCGAACAGCAGCGCTTCATGGATGCTCCGCTCCTCTCCGACGGGACCCTGCGGGTGCTGGCCGTGGGCGCGGCACTGCTCTCGGCGCCCGAGGGTGCGCTGCTGATCATCGAGGAGGTCGACAACGGCGTGCATCCCAGCCGGGCCGATGTGCTGGTCAAGCAGATTCGCGATGTGGCCAGCCAACGGCAGCTGCGCGTGCTGATGACCTCCCACAACCCGGCCCTGCTGGATGCCTTGCCCGATGCGGCCCTGGCTCATGTGCTGTGCTGCTACCGAGACCCGCATCAGGGCGACAGCCGACTGGTAAGGCTGGGCGACATGGAGCGCTATAGCGAGCTGGTGGCCCAGGGGCCGCTGGGCCAGCTGATGACTCGCAAGGTGCTGGAGCGCTTCCTCAAGGACGACACCTCGCCGGAACAGCGCCGCGACGCGGCCCTGGCCTGGCTGGAGGAGCTCAAGCAGGACACGGAGTCTCAGGGATGAGCGCCATCTGTCTCGTTGATACCTCAGTATTCGTGGAGATCCTCAGGGTCCCCGGGATGGACAGTCAATACGTTGAGGTCGTCGCGGAGCTGGAAGACCGGCTCACCCGCCAGGAGTCCCTGTTTCTGCCCATGGCGACGATACTGGAAACCGGCAACCATATCGGCCAGCACGGCGACGGCCGTGAGCGCCGGGCCTGTGCCCAACGCTTCGTGCAGCAGGTCGGAGTGGCATTGAAAGGAGAGAGCCCCTTCAAGCCCATCAACTTCCTGGAAGCCGAGCAGCTGCAGGCCTGGCTGGCGGAGTTTCCCGACCACGCCGGCCGGGGCAGTGGACTGGGTGATCTCTCCATCATCCACGACTGGCAACGGCTCTGTGAGCAGAACCCGCAGCGCCGCGTCACGATCTGGTCGTTGGATCAGCATCTTGCCGGCTACGACCGACCGGCGCCGTAATGCACACGGCTGAGCATTAACCGCCGATCAATGCGCACAGCAATGCTCACATGCAATAGAACACGCATTCGCAGGGATACCGTGGAAGGAAGCAACATGGATAGCAGCATGCAGCCACTCGACAAGACACTCCGCAACCAACTCGACCGCACCGTGCGCAAGGCGCGACCTGTCGCCGAACAGGCCGCCGAGGCTGCCCTGGAGCAGCTCGGCGTCGGCGAGGAGACCCCGCCCAGCTACCTGAGTGACAACCAGCGCGCCCTGCGCCGCCGGCTTCGCGCCCATGCCCGCAGCCTGGGCGACCCCCTCAAGGAGGGCGCCCAGGCGGTCACCCGGCTGATCGGCGAGATCGCCTACGAGCACTGGCACCGCATGCTGTTCGCCCGCTTCCTGGCCGAGAACGAGCTGTTGATGTACGACGGCGTAGCCGTCACTCTGGAGGAGTGCGAGGAGCTGGCGGAAGAGGAAGCTGAACAAGGCGAGCGCACCAGCGGCTGGGCCCTGGCCGCTCGGCTGGCCAGCACCATGCTGCCCCAGGTGTTCCGCGTCGACAGCCCGGTGTTCGAGCTCACCCTGGCCGCCGAGTATCAGCGCGAACTGGAAGAACTGCTGGCCGGCCTGCCGGTGCAGGTCTTCCACGCCAGCGACAGCCTGGGCTGGGTGTACCAGTTCTGGCAGACCGACAACAAGGAGCGCATCAACCGCTCCGAGGTGAAAATCGGCGCCGACGAGCTGCCCGCCGTCACCCAGCTGTTCACCGAGCCCTACATGGTCAGCTTCCTACTGGATAACAGCCTGGGCGCCTGGTGGGCCGCTCGTCGCCTGTCGGAAGCCGATCTGGCCAGCGCCGAGAGCGAGCAGGCGCTGCGTGACAAGGCCAGCCTGCCCGGCGTGCCGCTGGAGTACCTGCGCTTCGTCAAGGACGAGGAGACCGGCCAATGGACGCCTGCCGCCGGCACCTTCGATGCCTGGCCGGAAAGCCTTGCCGAACTCAAGACCCTGGACCCCTGCTGCGGCAGCGGCCACTTCCTGGTCGCCGCCCTGCTGATGCTGGTGCCTATGCGCATGGAGCTGGAGGGCTTGAACGCCAGCGACGCCGTGGATGCGGTGCTGCGCGACAATCTGCACGGCCTGGAGATCGACCAGCGCTGCGTGGAGCTGGCTGCTTTCGCCCTGGCCCTCACCGCTTGGCGGTACCCCGGCACTGGTGGCTATCGCAAGTTGCCGGAGCTGCACCTAGCTTGCTCCGGCCTTCCAATAAATGCGAAAAAAAGCGAATGGCTAGCACTAGCTGAGGATAATACTAATTTACGTATAGCACTAGACGATCTCTATTCACAATTTAAAGAGGCTCCTGTTCTAGGTAGTCTGATCCAGCCTGAAAAAAGCTTGAGTAGTGAATCGTTGTTTGAAATAAAATGGAAAGATATTGAACCGCTCTTATCAAGAGCTCTCGCAGAAGAAGAAACCGAGACCACAGAAGTAAGGGTTATTGCAAAAGGTATTGCTAAAGCTGCTTCCATCTTATTCAATCAATACCATTTCTTACCAACCAACGTCCCTTATTTGTCGCAAGGAAAACAATCGCCTATATTATCCAGTTTCTGCAAAAACAGCTTCTACGACGCTCGCCACGACTTGGCAAATGTTTTCCTTGAGCGGATGCATGATCTTTTAAGAGACAACGGTGTTGCTCAAGTAGTAATGCCTCAAAACTGGCTTTATCTAAAGCGTTATCAAAACCATAGAATTGGCTTATTGAGAAAATGGAAATGGAACCTCACTGCACGACTTGGAGAGGGAGGTTTTGATAGCGCATCTGCTGCAGGAGCATTCGTAGCACTCTACACTTTTACAAATACCTGAATCCGTGATGCCGGCGTCGACACTTTCCCTATCGCCGTCAGCGAGCATTTTTTGACCTCCGATTCCGTCTC
>NZ_WNXF01000020.1:0-47341 GCF_010993675.1 Modicisalibacter sp. 'Wilcox' | reverse complement strand
TCACGGTACCGCCAGCGCCGGATCGTCGCGGGGGAGACGCCATACTGGCGAGCCAGCTCGCTATCCGTGATGCTGGACGGTGCCGCCTGGATTTCAGCACGGACCTTCGGTGTCGTGGTGGCCTGCTTATGCAGCTTGATGTCCATGAACCTGCTCCCGAATGAATTGCTGTAGAAGCTCTCTGGCTGCCAGCAGAGAATAACTCCTATAACTCATTTGATCATCCGGGCCCCTACATTTATGCGCTCGTGATCAAAACCGGGCAGCCATGTAAAACGCCCAGCGAGCTGGGCGTTTTACGGAAAAGGCGAGAAAATATTAGATTTTATATATACAGATCATTTCGGTAACAATGTTTCAGTTACCCAACCTATTAAGAGCGCCTTTCAAAACCTGCCTTGAAGCTTGTTCAGATAGACCAAGGAACAGCCCAGCAGCGTAAAGGCATAATGGATATCGACTCGTCGCTCATAGCGCGTGGTGAGTCGCCTCATCCGGCCCAGCCAGGCAAAGGTTCGTTCGACAACCCAGCGATGGCAGCCGAGTCGCTGACTATCCTCGACACCTCGACGAGCAATACGGGGCTGAATGCCACGTCGCCGACAGGCTCGGCGGCAACGGCGATGATCGCACGCCTTGTCCGCATGGAGTTTGTCGGGACGACGGCGAGGCCGTCCCGGTCGCCCCGACGAAATCGGTGGAACGCTATCGAACAGAGCCGTTAATGGCACACTATCGTTCATGTTGGCTCCCGAAAGCAGGACAGCCAACGGGACTCCCTGACGATCGGTCAGGAGGTGCCGCTTGGTGCCCGGTCTTCCTCGGTCTGTCGGGTTGGGGCCGATCGATGAGCCCCCTTTTTTGCCGGTAAGGAGGCACTGTCCATACAGGCTCGCTCCCAATCCAGTTGATCCGCATGCTGCAAGTGTTCCAGCAGCGTCTGATGCAAGCGTTCCCAGACGCCCGCTTCCTGCCAGTCACGCAGGCGCCGCCAACAGGTCACGCCGGAACCGCATCCCATCTCTTGAGGCAACATCTCCCAAGGGATACCCGAGCGCAGGACGAATAGGATGCCTGTCAGGGCTGCACGATTGGAAACTATCGGCGGACGTCGATACCTTCCGCTACCGCTGGCAGTCCCGCGGCCTGGGGCTGCGGGAGGATATCCAGCCACGTCGTGCCTTTCTCGCCGCCAGCCGGTCGGCGGCCCACGATGCGATCTATCGCCACAGCCTTTACGCCACCGCCCTGACCCGGCCCGACGCCACGCCGCCTCGCGGCGAAGTGCTCCACGAATCCTCGTTGCGCGACTTTTCCTGGGCCCTGTCGCCGGGGCTCAACCAGAACCTCGGTGGGCCGGACGGCTATCTGTATCAGCTCTATGCGCGCCTGGATGCCGAATACCGCACCGACACCAACGGCTGGTTATCCGGCGAAATCGGCGTCAACCTGGCCGACAACCTCGACAATTACACCTACATCGCCGACTCCGAGCTGCCCCGCGTGCGCACGCACATCGGTGACTACCTGGCCGGCAGCCGTGTCGGCATCCACACTCTCCAGTACACCCGCACCACGCATTTCGCCCGCAACTGGTACGCGATGGGCTATGGCGGCCTGCTGGAGATGATGTATGCCGGTGCCGGCGGCGAGGTGCTCTATCGCCCGTTCAACAGCCCGCTGGCCCTGGGCGCCGACCTCAACTGGGTCCGGCAGCGTGATTTCGACCAGCGCTTCGACCTGCGCGATTACAGCACCTGGACCGGCCACGCCACCGCCTACCTGCAGACCGGCGTCGGGGACGTGCTCGCCAAGCTCAGCGTGGGTCGCTATCTCGCCGGAGATCTCGGGACCACGCTCGACCTGTCGCGCCGGTTCGCCAACGGCGTGAACGTGGGCGCCTGGGTGACCCTGACCGATGCCGGCAACGCCTATGGCGAAGGAGATTTCGACAAGGGTGTCTACATCAGCATCCCGCTCGATGCGTTCTTCGTCGAATCCAGCCGCGGTTACTCGACCATTGCCTGGCAGCCACTGACCCGGGACGGTGGCGCGCGTCTCGCCCGGCGCTACTCCCTCTACGGCCTGACGCAGGAGCGCGACATGGGCAGCTACTGGGAAGACGCCAGGACGATCATGGAGCCGTAGCGAAACCTCGCTCGTCCATGGCCGCCGGTCAGCCGCGAGCCCGCACGTCATGGACGACCGGCAAGCGCCTCCTCAGCGGTAACGCCGGGCCAGTTCGCGCATCGCCCCGGCCAGCAGCAGGGCATCGACGCCCACGCCGACGAAGGTGCAGCCGGCGTCCCGCCAGGCCCGGGCCTGGGCGTCATCCAGCGTGATGATGCCGGCGGCCTTGCCGGCGTCGCGAATGCGCCGGATGGCGTCGTCGATGGCCCGCGTGACGGCCGGGTGGTCCGGCTGCCCCGGGTAGCCCATGGCGGCGGAGAGATCCGCCGGGCCGATGAACAGGCCATCCACGCCCTCCACGGCGGCGATGGCCTCGATATTGTCCAGTGCCGCCGGGCTCTCGACCTGCAGGATCAGGCAGACCTCGTCATCGGCCCGGGCAACATAGTCCTCGATCTCGCCCCAGCGCGAGGCCCGCGCCAGCACGCTGCCGACCCCGCGAATGCCCGCGGGCGGATAGCGCGTCGCGGCGACCAGCCGCGCGGCCTGCTCGGCATCCTCGACCATGGGGATCAGGAAGTTCTGCACCCCGATGTCCAGATACTGCTTGAGCAGGACCGGGTCACCGGTCGGCGGGCGCACGACCGGGTGACTCGCATGCGCGGCCATGACCTGCAACTGCCCCAGCAGGCTCTGCAGATCGTTCGGCGCGTGCTCGCCATCGAGCAGCAGCCAGTCGAAGCCGGCCGTGGCCGCCATGTCCGCCACATAAGGGCTCGCCAGCCCCAGCCAGATCCCGTGAAGCACGTCGCCGGCGCTAAGCCGGCGCTTGAAGTCATTTTCGCCCATTTGCATCGTTCATCTCTCCCCATCCCGGATTTCCCGACGTGACGGCGTCAATGACCGTCACGTCACACAACCTGTCATGCAAGCATACACAAGACGTTCGGAATGGCGAGAGCGAACAGCCGATGCTTCAGGCGTTCAGGCAGAGGGCCGATGACGCCGCCCTGCCGCCGAACTCAATCGGCCGGCGTTCCACAATAGGCCCTGAGCTCCTCGACGAGTGCCGCGGGGAGTTCGATGCGCTCGGCATGACGCGCACGCGTGGCATAGCGACGAGCGCCCGGCAGGCGCACGCCATCCTGCTCGAGCATCGCCGTCAGCAGGGTCTCGACATGGGCCGTGTAACCTTCGCCGAAATGCGCCGGATCGAAGGCCAGGATCAGGTGGCCGACCCCGGGCGGCTCCCCTTCGGCTTCGAAGAAGGAAGACGCCTGGAAGCCGAAGTGGCTGCCGGTGAGCCCGGCGGTCAGCAGCTCCACCATCAGTGCCAGCGCTGCGCCCTTGGCATCCCCCGCGGGCACCATGCTGCCGGCGATGGCGGCATCGGGGTCGGTGGTGGGCCGGCCCTCGGTATCGAGCGCCCAGCCCTCGGGAATCGACTCCCCCGCCTTCTTCGCCAACATCACCTTGCCCCGGGCGACCTTCGACAGCGAGAGATCGATCACCAGCGGGTCGGCCTCCGCCCGCGGCGTGGCGAAGGCGATCGGGTTGGTGCCATACAGCGGCCGCTTGCCGCCCCAGGGGGCCATCGCCGAGGGCGCATTGCTGAAGGCCAGCGCCACCAGCCCTTCCCGCGCCAGTTGCTCGACCGGCGCTCCGGCAACACCGAAGTGATGGGACTGGGCGATGGCCACCGCGACCATGCCCAGCTCGCGGGCCAGCGGGATCGCCCGTTCGACGCCGCGGGCGATCGCCGGGAACGCCAGGCCGTGCCGGGCATCGACCCGAATCACCGAGCCCTTGACGTCGACCCGGGCGCGGGCATCGGCGACCACCTTGCCGCTGCGCGCCTGGGCCAGGTAGAACGGCAGGCGCGACAGCCCGTGAGACGGCAGGCCGTCGCGTTCGGCGTCCAGCAGGGCGCGCGCGCAGACACCGGCCTCCCACTCGGGAACACCGACGGCCAGCAGCGCATCGTGTGCCAGAGCCTGCGCCTCGTCCAGCGTCAGTTGCGTCTTCATGCGGGGACTCCCAGCGCGCGGCGCACGTTGTCGATGGTGATCCAGCTGATGCGGGTGTTGGACTCGTGGGTGACCCCGGCGATGTGCGGCGTGGCGATCAGCCCCTCGACCCCGGCCAGCACCGAGCCTGCAGCAAGCGGCTCGTTCTCGAAGACGTCGAGCATCGCCCCGCCCAGGTGGCCTTCGCTCAGGCTGGCCGCCAGGGCCGCCTCATCGACGATGCCGCCACGGGCCGTGTTGATCAGTACGCTGCCGGCTTTCATCCTCGCCAGCGCCGCGGCGTCGATCAGGTGTCGCGTGCCTTCGGTCAGCGGTACATGCAGGCTGACGGCATCCGCCTTCTCCAGCAGCGTCTCGAGTTGCTCGACGCGCCCGACCGTCGCCCAGGCGGCATCGTCCTCGGCCACGAAGGGGTCGAAGGCCATCACCTGCAGCCCCAGATACTGGGCACGCCGCGCCAGATCCCGGGCAATGCCACCGAAGCCCACCAGCCCCAGCACGGCACCCTGGGTTTCATGTCCCATCAGCGCCTGACGCGGCCATTCACCGTCGAGAACCCGCGGTGTCGACAGATAGGCCCCGCGACGCAGCATGAAGATACCGGTCAGCACGTACTCGGCGACCGACACGGTATTGCCGCCGGTCGCCGGCAGTACCTCGATGCCCCGCTCGCGACAGCTATCGAGATCGATGTTGTCCAGCCCGACCCCCAGCCGCCCCACGGCTGTCAGGTCGGGGAACCGATCGAGCAGTTCACGATCGACACGAGTGCGATTGCGCACGATCAGCGCCTTCACACCCTGCCCCAGCCCCAGCAGACGCTCGCGTTCCTCCACCAGCGTCGGGTCGAAGGTGACCTCGCAATCCTTCGCCAGGGCCGCGACGGCCGCCTCGTCCATGAACTCACTGATCAACACATCCGTCATGCCGTTTTCCTCGTTAATCACAATTGACGCCACAGCAGGCCCACCGGCAGCGGCACGTTCAGCACCACGGCGAACAGGGTGTAGAAAGCGCCGATAATGGCCGCCAGGGCGATGGCGTAGCCCCCGACGCGTCGCGGCGTCCAGGCGTGGTAATGCGCCAGCACGGCCAGCGCCGCGGCGCTGATCAGGCTCGCCGCCAGAAAGCCCAGCCACTTGAGCGCGAAGCTCCAGACCAGCATCACCGCGATCAGCCCCAGGCGCCGGCCGACGCTGCCCGGCTCGGGCCGCGCACGCCGCGGATGGACCACGAAGCTCTTGATCAGCAACGCCGCGCTGAAGACCAGCAGCAGCGTGGCGATGGTGCGCGGGAAGACGCTGGCCATGATCGACATGTCCCGGCTGAAGACGATCGCCCCGGTAGCGATGACGATCATCACCACGGCCAGCACGCGATCCGACGGACGGGCGTCGAGCGTCGACGTTTCGTGGTCAGTGGCCATTGGCGGTCTCCTTGGGTGAACGGGTGCGCCAGGCGCGCCACAGCGGGAAGAGCACCGAGAGCAGCACCAGCGCGATGATCGCCAACGACAGCGGCCGACCGAAGAAGGCGCCCATCACCGAGCCGGAGGCATTGCCCATCAGGTAGCCCTGGACGAAGCCCTGCTCGGCGATCGGTCCCAGGATCAGCCCCAGCACGATCGGCGACGGCTTCACGCCGTAGCGCGACAGCACCCAGCCGACCACGCCCAGCACCACCATCACCACCACGTCGAAGGGATTGTTGCGGATGGCGTAGGTGCCGATGATGGTCATGAAGGCGATGCTCGGCACCAGCAGTGCCTTGGGGATGCTGACGATCGACTTGAAGGCATAACGGCCGATCAGCAGCCCGATGGGCAGCATCAGCAACGTGGCGATGAACAGCCCGCCGATGAAGGTGTAGGTGACGCCGACATTGGTGGTGAACATCTCCGGCCCGGTGCGGAATCCCTGGACCAGCAGCGCACCCAGGATCACCGCGTCGGGCGGTGTGCCCGGAATGCCCAGCACGAAGGTAGGGATGAAACCGCCGCCGACGGTGGCATTGTTGGCGGTCTCGGTGGCGATCACGCCGTCCGGCTCGCCCTTGCCGAACTGGTCACTGCGCGGCGAGGTGCGCCGGGCCTCGGAATAGGACACCAGGCTGGCAATCGAGCCGCCGGCCCCCGGCAGGATCGCCACGGCGGTGCCGATGATCGCGCTGCGCAGGGCATTGAACTTGCCCCGCCACATCAGCGAGAGCCCCTCGCCGAAGCGGATGCCGCGCCCCTCCTCGGGCGGCTCCAGGTGAGCGCTGGGTGTGGCCACCAGGTCGATCAGTACCGGGATGCAGTACAGACCGATCAGCGCCGAGATGGTCTCCACGCCGCCCAGCAGGAACTGCGAACCGAAAGCATAGCGGATGTCGGCACCGATCACCGACACCCCCACCGTGGACAGCAGCAGTCCCAGCCCGGCGCCGATGAAGCCCTTGAGGGTCGAGCCCTCGGATAGCGCCGAGATCAGGGTCAGGCCGAAGATGGCCAGCCAGAAGTATTCCACCGGCCCGAACTTCAGGGCGATCTGGGCCAGCAGCGGCGCCAGGGTCAGCAGCGCCACCGCCCCCACCAGCCCGCCGATCATCGACGACAGGGTGGACAACGTGACCGCCAGATCGCCGTCGCCGCGCTTGGCCATGGGAAAGCCGTCGAAGGTGGTGGCGATCGCCGACGGGGTCCCCGGCGTGTTGACCAGGATCGCCGCGTAGGAGCCGCCGTAGATGGCCCCGGTGTAGATCGCCCCCAGCATGATCAGTGCCGCCTCGGGCGGCATGCCGAAGGTCACCGGCACCAGTACCGCCACTGCCATGGTCGCCGACAGCCCGGGCAGGGCCCCGATGAGGATGCCGGCGGCGACCCCCACGATGGCCAGCATCAGGTTGACCGGGGACAGGGCGGCGGCCATGAAACTCAGGGTATCCATGCACTACCTCCATACCGAACGGGCCCCGCCAAGCGGGGCCCGAGGGATGCCGATCAGCTCACTTGATGATGCCCATCTCGCGCGCGACCTTCTCGTACTCGGCGCGACGCTTGGCCATGAAGTCATCCATCTGGTCGTACGGCACGTCGATCAGCACGAAGCCCAGGTCTTCCATCTTCTGGCGGAACTCGGGATTCTGGTTGATCTTGCCGAAGATCTCGGAGAGCTTCTTCGTCACGTCGTCCGGCGTGCTCTTGGGCACCGCCATGCCGCGGTAGGCGCCGCCGGTCATGTCATAGCCGAGCTCCTTGAAGGTCGGCACGTCCGGAAACAGCGGATGACGCTCGTCGGCGGCCACCGCCAGCATGCGCACCTTGTCCTTGTGGTTGGCCGCGGTGGTGGTGTAGCCCCATTCGGCCTGCACCTGGCCGCCAAGCAGCGCCGTGACCGCCGCCCCGGTGCCCTTGAAGGGGATGTAGGTGGTCTTGACGTCGGCCATGGACTCGAAGCGCCGATTGGCGATGTCGTTGGCCGACTGGGTCCCGCTGCCCGAGACGGTGACGCTGCCCGGCGCCTTCTTGGCGGCGGCGATCAGGTCATCCAGGGTCTTGTAGGGACTGTCCTTCTTGACGATCAGCGCGTCCGGCGAATAGTGGAAGTAGAAGAAGTTCTTCAGGTCCTCGGTCTTGAAGCCCGGATCCTTGCCCATCGGCTTGAGGATGATGTGCGGCAGGTTGGTGCCCATGATGGTATAGCCGTCGCCATCCATCTCGTTGAGCTGCGACCAGCCGACCGCGCCCCCGCCACCGGCCATGTACTGGATGATCAGCTGCTGGCCGGTGATGTCCTGGAAGTACTTCTGCTGCAGGCGGGCGCTGATGTCCGACTCGCCGCCCGGGCCGAAGGGGATGATGTACTGGATGTTGTGATCGGGAAAGGAGCCCGCATCGGCGGCCATGGCAGGGCCGGCGATGGCGGCGGCGCTGAGCAGCCCGCCCATGAGGGCACCCAGTTTCCAGGTCTTGAAGCGTGTCTGGCGCATGTTTCGGTCTCCGATTCGGTTTGTTGCTGTTGTTGTGCTTCGGTATGGAGCGAGCCCGCGGGCCCGGCGACACATCGCCCATCGCCATGTCGCGATGCGCGGTGTTGCTCTTGTCGTTCTCGGTTGGCGGCGGGCCGGCCCCAGTATTGCCCATTCCGGCCTCGCCGCGCTGTCTGTCGATACCGTTCTTTGGTCTAGACGCCCTCGGCCTTTTTGCTCAAGGCCACGCTGTTCTCGTCAGGCGAGGCCGTCGTGGTGCCGTGAGGGAGAAGCGGTTTACCTCGCCTGCAACTCATATATATGACATAGTATATAAAACAGTCAAGGAGATGTCGGCATGCCCTTTCCCCGGTATACTTCGGCCCACGACACATCCTCATCGCCAAGGACGACCCAGGCCCCCTCCAACATGAGTGCTCCGAAAAGCCCCACGTTTCAGCCCCTCTACCGGCAGATCAAGGACCTGCTGCTCGAGCGGATCACCGCCGGCGAATGGCCGCCGGGGACCTTCATCCCCAGCGAGGCCTCGCTGGCCGCCAGCTACAACGTCAGCGTCGGTACCCTGCGCAAGGCGCTCGACGAACTGGTGGCCGACAACGTCGTGGTCCGTCGCCAGGGCAAGGGCACCGCCGTGGCCACCCACGATGCCGACCGGGCCCTGTTCCGCTTCTTCAACGTGGTACGTCGGGACGGTGAGCGCAGCCTGCCGGTCTCCCGGGTGCTGGGCCGCTCGCGCCGCCGGGCGACGGACGAGGAAGCCACGGCGCTGCAGCTCCCCGCGGACGCCGAGGTGATCCATATCCGGCGCATTCGCGAGCTGGAAGGCAAGCCGACCCTGCTCGAGACCATCGTGCTGGATGCCGGCACCTTCGCCACGCTCGAGCATCAGCCCGAGGTGCTGCCCAATACCCTCTATCAGCTCTATCAACAGCAGTTCGGCGCCACCGTCGCCCACGCCGACGAGCAGCTCGTGGCGGTGCGTGCCGACGTTCAGGACGTGGCCCACCTGGGCGTGGAACCCGGCGAGCCGCTGATCGAGATCCGCCGTGTCGCCCAGGACTATCAGGACCAGCCGCTGGAGCTACGCATCTCGCGGCTGGCGACAAATGAGTACTGCTATGCCAGCCGGCTGTAGCATCGAGAATGAATCCAATGATACGGCCGCCGGGCGTTGCCGGCGGCCGCGTGTCGTGAGTGAAAGGAAGGCGCGGGGCGAGTTCAGGGGGTAAGCACGATCTTCGCGGCAGCGGTACGCCCCGCGGCCAGGTCGGCGAAGGCATCGGCGCCGTCGGCGAGCTGGCGGATCTCGACCCACTCCAGGTTGCCGAGGGCCCTGGACGCCAGCAGGTCGACCGTCGCCCGCAGGTCGTTCTGCGTGTAGGTGTAGGCGCCGAGAAAGGTGACTTCCTTGAGGGTGAGGCTGCGCACATCCAGCGGCCCGTCGTTGTCCTGCAGGCCCAGGTGCATCACGGCCCCGCCCGGGCGCACCGCCTGTATCGCCATCGCGCGCGTCGCCGACGCCCCCACGCAGTCGAACACCGCCTCCACGCTGTCGGCGTCGACGGCGGTGTCGCGCGGGTCGATCACCGTCAGCCCCGCCTTCTCGGCGGTCTCGCGGCGCAGCGGGTTGGTGTCGGCCAGGGTCAGCCGACGCACGCCACGCTGGCGCAGCATCAGGCCGACCAGCAGCCCCACCGCCCCGGCACCGATCACCAGCGCATTGGCCTCGGCCAGCGGCCGGGTGAGGCTGCGCTCCAGGCGGTTGATGGCGTGCAGCGCCGTCGCCGCCGGCTCGGTGAGCGCCGCGGCCACCGGCTCCAGGTCCTCGGGCAGCTCGATCAGGCAGTGATCCGGCACCACCACGCTCTCGGCAAAGGTGCCGGGCCGGTTCATGCCCAGCATGGTGCGGTTGCTGCACAGGTTCTGGCGGCCCTCGAGGCAGTAGTCGCAGTGGCCGCAGACCACCAGCGGGTTCATGGTCACCCGCTTGCCGGCCAGCGCCCCCTCGATGACCTCGCCGGCCGCTTCGTGACCGAGGATCATCGGCGGCACCCGACGCGGGTCGTGGCCGTGGTAGGCATGCAGGTCGGAGCCGCAGATCCCGGTCGCCAGGATGCGCACCCGCGACTCGCCGGCAGCCAGCGGCGGCACCTCGGTCTCGCGGATCTCGAGCCGATCGGGGCCCGTATAGAAAAGCGCTTGCATCATGTGTTCCTCCAGTGAGTCGCTAGCGCGCGGTAAAGCCGCCGTCGACGAACAGCGTCTGCCCGGTGACGTAGGCCGAGGCCGGCGAGGCGAAGAAGACCGTGGGCCCGGCGATATCCTCCAGGGTACCGTTGCGGCCGATCGCGGTGCGCGCCGCCAGCTCGCGGGCGCGTTCCGGGTCGTCGAACAGCGAGGCGGTCAGCTCGGTGGGAAAGAAGCCGGGAGCGATGGCGTTGGCGTTGATGCCGTCCCGCGACCAGGCCTCGGCCATCGCCCGGGTCAGCTGGACGATGCCGCCCTTGCCGGCGCCGTAGGGCGCACTGTCCGGGAAGGCGCGCTGTGACTGCAGCGACGCCAGGTTGATGATGCGCCCGTAGCCACGCTCGCGCATGCCGGGCACCAGGGCCCGGGCGAGAAAGAACGGCGTGCCCAGATGCAGCTGCAGGGTCAGGTTCCAGCTGGCCAGGTCCACCTCGTCGATGGGCTGGCGCAGGTTGACCCCCGCCGCGTTGACCAGCACCGTGACCGAGCCGAACGGCTCGGCGGCGCGCTGTGCCACGCTCTCGAGTGCGGCCGCATCGGCGAGATCGGCGACCAGGGCGGCCGCACGACCGCCCTCCTGCTCGATGGCCGCCACCGTGTCGTCGAGCGCGGCTCGCCGCCGCGCCGCGACCACCACCGCCGCCCCGGCCGCGGCCAGCGCCTGGGCCATGCCCCGACCCAGTCCACTGCTGCCGCCGGTGACCAGCGCCACCTGCCCCGTGAGATCGAAGGCCGGGCGCATGTCACACCTCCTCGTCGATCACCAGATCGAAGTGCTCGCCGGGATAGTACTTGGCCAGACGCACGTCGCCGGTCCGCGCATGCCCTTCCATGCCCTCGCAGCGCGACAGCCGCGCGGTCGTCGCCGCCACGTCGCGGGTCGCCTCGCGGGACTGGCGCTGGTAGGTGACGATCTTGAGGAACTTCTGGGCACACAGGCCGCCGGTGTAGCGGGCCGCCCCCTTGGTGGGCAGGATGTGGTTGGTACCCGAGCACTTGTCGCCGAAGGCCACGGTGGCTTCCTCGCCGACGAACAGCGAGCCGTAGCTGGTCAGCCGCTGTGTCCACCAGTCGAGGTCATCGACCTGCAGCTCGAGGTGCTCGGAGGCGTAACGGTCGCTGACCTCGACGACTTCCTCACGGGTATCGCAGATCACGATCTCGCCATAGTCGCGCCAGGCCGCATCGGCCGCCTTCGACTGGGTTTCCGGCAGCGCCTTGACCAGCGCCGGAATACGCTCGGTGACGGCGTCGGCAAGCTTGCGCGAGGTGGTGAACAGCCAGGCCGGGGAATCCGGGCCATGCTCGGCCTGACCGACCAAGTCGGCGGCGACGATATCGGGATCCGCGGCCTCGTCGGCGATGATGCCGATCTCGGTCGGGCCGGCGAACATGTCGATGCCGCAGCGGCCGAACAGCTGGCGCTTGGCCTCGGCCACGAAGCGGTTGCCCGGCCCGACCAGGATGTCGGCGGGCTTGCCGGTGAACAGGCCGAAGGCCATCGAGGCGATGCCCTGCACCCCGCCCATCTGCAGGATGGTGTCGGCGCCGGCAAGATCCATGGCATAGAGAATCGCCGGATGGATGCCGTTTTCGTCACGCGGCACCGAACAGGCGACGACATTCTTGACGCCGGCGGTCCTGGCCGTCGCCACGCTCATGATCGCCGAGGCGATGTGTGCATAGCGCCCGCCCGGCACATAGCAGCCGGCGGTCTCCATGGGGATCAGCTTCTGGCCGGCGAACAGCCCCGGCGACAGCTCGGTCTCGAACGGCTGGATGCTGTCGCGCTGGGCCGCGGCGAAGCGGCTGACCCGCTCGTAGGCGAAGTGGATGTCGGCCTTGAGCTGCTCTGGCACCCGGGCCTTGGCCGCCTCGATCTGCTCGCGGCTGACCACGACATCGCCTTCCCAGCCGTCCAGCGTCCGGCAGTATTCCTTGGCCTTGGCCTCGCCCTCGGCCTCGATCTCGGCGAGCATGCGCGAGACGGTTTCCTGGGTCTGACCGTAGCCGGTCGAGGCATTCTTCTCGGCTTTCTTGTAGTAGTCGATAGCCATGACGTCACTCTCCTTGGGTTGTTGCCGCCGCCCTTCGGCGGCCTTTCGATCAATGCGGCCCACTTGCGCCTGAGCGTTGTTTTCGGGCCATTTTTGTAAGCGCTTACAATTTTGACGATGACCGATCTCTTGCGCGATCGGTCGTCCGCCTCCTCATCACAGCGCCCACGTCGACAGCCAGGGCACGAAGGCCACCAGCAGCACCACGATCAGCATGCCGATGACGAACGGCACGGCGTGCCGCGCCACCGCCAGCACCGAACAGCGTGTCAGTCCGGACACCACGAACAGGTTGAGTCCCAGCGGTGGCGTGATGAAGCCCAGCCCCAGCGTCGTCACCATCAGGATGGCGAAGTGGAACTCGTTCATGCCCGCCTGCTGCGCCAGCGGCAGCAGCAACGGCGAGAGGATGACGATGTTGGGCGTGGTCTCCATCACGCAGCCGGCCAGCACCAGGATGCCGATCATCATCAGGATGATCAGGGTCGGCGAGTCGGTCATTGCGCTCACCCCGCCGACCAGGGTCTGCGGAATGTTGAGGCTGGAGAGCGTCTGCGCCAGGGGCAGCGAGACGGCGATGATCGGCACGATCACCCCGCAGACCCGCGCCGAGGACTCGAGCATCCGCGGGATGTCGCCCAGCACCAGTCGCTTCTGCAGCAGACCGATGATCACCACCACCACCACGGCCACCGCTGCGGCCTCGGTGGGCGTGAAGATGCCCGAGTAGATGCCGCCGAGGATCACCACCGGCACGAACAGCGCCCAGCGGGCATCCCAGACCGTGCTCAGCCAGCGCCGCCAGGAAAAGGGCGACTTTTCGGCCTCGTAGCCATAGCGCCGGTTGATCAGCATGTTGGTGAGCATCACCGACATCATCACCAGTACCCCGGGGATCGCCGCCGCCAGGAACAGCGTGGAGGCGGACATGCCCAGCACCAGCCCCATCACGATGTAGGCGATGGAGGGCGGGATCAGGATGCCGGTACAGGCCCCCGACGCCACCAGCGCACAGGCCGCCGGCAGCGGATAGCCGCGATCGACCAGGCGATGGATGGTCATGCGCCCCACCGCCGCCGCCCCCGCGGCATCCGAGCCCGAGATGCAGGCGAAGAAGCCGCAGCCGAGGGTGGTCGAGTTGCCCAGCCCGGTCCGCAACCCGCCGACCGTGGCCTCGGCCACGTCGAGCAGCTTGTCGGACAACCCCGATCGCACCAGGGCGTCACCGGTCAGGATGAACAGCGGGACCGCGATGAGCGCGAAGGCATTGATGCCGTCGAAGAGCGCCTCGCCGAACACCGACAGCGGCAGCGTATCGGTCAGCGTCAGCATGCCCAGGGCGCCCAGGCCGATCGAGACCCAGACCGGCACACCGAGCGCGATCATCGCCACCAGCAATCCAAGCGGCAGATAGAAGGTCCAGTCCAGCGACGACACGGCCTGCTGTGCAGCGAGAAATTCCATGCGTCACCTCCTCAATCGAAAAGCTTGTTGCCGTCGAACGGTGGCTGGCCCCGGCGCATGCGCTGGATGTCCATCACCATCGACTGCACGACCCGCCCCGCCACGACCAGAAAGCCCAGCGGGATCGCGGCCAGGAAGATCGCCTGCGAGACCCGCAGCCCCGGGGTCACCGAGCCGAACTGCAGCGAGGTCAACACCGGCGACAGCGACAGCCACAGCGCCCACACGGCCAGCACCAGCGTGGCGATGTCCGACAGCCACCAGGCCAGCCGGCGGACCCGAGGTCCGCCGAGGTTGACCAGCACGTCGATGCGAATGTGCGCACGGTCCCTGACCGCGGCGGCCGCGGCGATCCATGCCAGGTAGATAAAGGCATAGCGCGACAGCTCCTCGCCCCAGACGGACGAATAGTCGAGCAGGAAGCGACGCAGCACCTCGACCGACACGGTGGTGATGATCAGGGCGTAGAACGTCAGCAGGATCCAGCGCTCGACCCGACGATCGAGGACCGCGAACCGGTCGCCCCATGAGCGGCGTTGCGGCTTTTTCTCAGACATTGCTGTCGACGTGATAGCCATTTGACACCCCCGTCGCCTCCAGCAACGCGTTGAAGTTGTCCATCGATCCGGCCAGCTGGACCTTGAGGTCATTCCAGGTCTCCAGCTGATGACCGCACTTGGCCTTCCACTGGGCGACCTCGTCCTCGGTCGGCGAATAGATGTCGATGCCGGCGTGACGCATCTCGTAGTAGGCGTAGGCCCGCGCCGCCGGCACCTTGGCCAGGTTCTCGCGGAAGGTCACGTCGGAAGCACGCATGATGGCGTCCTGAACGTCCTTGGGCCGAGCGTCGAACCACTGCTTGTTGCAGGTGTAGACCTGAGCATCGGGCACCGACTGGATGGTCGAGATCGAAGCCAGAACATCGGTGAAGCCGTAGACGAAGAGCGCCTGAACGCTGGGATCCAGCGCATCCGCCACGCCCTGCTTCATCGCCGAGGAGGTCTCGTCCCAGGCCACGGGCGTCGGGTTGGCGCCGGCCAGCTTGTAGACCTTCTGCAGGATCTGCGAGGACGGCACGCGGAACTTGATGCCGCGAATGTCGTCGGGAGTGCGCACCGGATGGTCGAGCAGCCCCTTGCGCACGGCCACCGTCCGCGGGTCGATGCAGACGTAGGACAGTACCTTGAAGCCGCGATCCTCGACCTTGCCGTGCACCACGTCTTTCCAGGTGTCGGAGGTGACCAGGTTGATCAGGTGCTGGTTCTCGCCGCACCAGTAGGGAATGTTGATCAGGTCGACCTCCGGTGCGAACGCCGAGAGGTTCGACATCGAGTGTTGAGCCATGGCGATGGTGCCGTTCTGCACCTTGGTGATCAGGGCGCCGCCGGCGCCCAGCTGGCCACCCGGCTGCAGACGCACGTAGAGCTTGCCGCGGCTGAAGTTCTGCAGGTTCTCCTTGAAGTTGAGCTGCATGATCGGATAGGCGCGCGAGGCCCCGAGCCGATAGCCGGTGGCCATGACCAGCACCGTGTCCGCGGCCTTTTCACGCTCGGCCTCCTCCTGGGAGATGGCGGCCATGGCCGATTCCGAGAACAGGCTGCCGCCGAGCGCCCCGATCAGCGCGGTCGTGAAGCCGTAGCGGCCGACCATGTTCAGAAAGTGACGGCGCTCGGGGCGCTGTGGCTCGGCGTTGTCGCCGGACGTGCGTGTGAAGAGTCTGGATTGGCGTAGCATGCTGAAGCTCCTGTGTTGTTATCGTGGTGCTGCATGGTGGGATTTCGACCGCCCACCTGGCCCGCTACTCGAGTCGGATGCAGGCCGTGATGAAGCAGGCGACGGCCGCAACGAGCAGCACCGCCTCCTCCGCCGGTGACAGCGAGAAAAGCGGGATTCCGGCGCTTTCCAGGGCCACTCGCGCGAGAAAGACCGCCATCAGCAGGCCCGCGATGGCCAGCAGGATGCGACCATGGCGGCGATGGGACGTGGTTTTCGTCGTCTGCATCATGCCTCTCCTGTTGTTGTTGTGCGGTCGCTTACAAGCCATTATTGTAAGCGCTTACAATTAAGCTACTCTCAAAGCTAGTCAAGGGTCCACATGCTGTCCAGTTAGACGTTCGTCAACATGACTGGGGCCTGCCGGACGCGGGTGGTACGCTCAAGCAAACGCTCAAGAGGCTCATCATGAACAGGGATGCCAAACGCACGTTGCTCCAGGACGTCGCCCGGGAAGCCGGCGTCTCCACGGCATCGGTGTCGCGGGTGCTCAACCGGGCACCGCATGTCAGCGAGCGGCTGCGCAACCGGGTGGAAGCGGCGATCGACAGCCTCGGCTATGTCCCCGACGGCACCGCCAGGGCGCTGGCCTCGCGGCGTATCGGCGCCATCGGCGCGCTGGTGCCGACGCTCGACAACCCGGTCTTCAGCGCGATGATCGATAGCCTCGAGCAGCGCCTCAAGCAGTACGACTGCCGGCTGCTGATCGCCACCTATCGCTACAGTCTCGATGAGGAAGTCGAATCGCTGCGCACCCTGATCCAGCAGGGTATCGATGGTGCGGTGCTGATCGGCCATGATCACCTCCCCGCCACGCTGGAACTGTTCCGGCGTCACGAGGTGCCCTACCTGACCTGCTGGCACAGCGAGGAAGACCCGGACTGGCCGAGCATCGGTTTCGACAACGCCGCCCCGGCCCGGCATCTGGCCGAGCACCTGATCGACCTCGGGCACCGCCGATTCGGCGTCATCTCGGCGCCCGTCGACGGCAACGACCGCGCCCGCGCTCGCCTGGCGGGCTTTCGTCAGGCACTCGAGACCGCCGGGCTCGACCTGGCCGACGACCATGTCGTCACCGTCGAGTACGGGATCGAGGAAGGGGCGGCGGCATTCGCCGAACTGATGCGGCTCATGCCCCGCCCCACGGCGATACTCTGCGGCAACGACGTGCTGGCGTTCGGGGCCATGTTCGCCGCGGCACAGGCAGGTATCGCGATTCCCGACGACCTGTCGATCACCGGATTCGACGACCTGCCGCAGTCGCGCTTCATGCACCCGGCACTGACCACCGTGGCCGCGCCTTCCGCCGAGGTGGGCCGGCTGGTGGCCGACACCCTGGTCGCGCGCATTCGCGGTGACCAGACGCCTCATCGTCAGGTGCTCGAGGCGCGAGTGGTGCTGCGGGGCACCACGGCCCCGCCGCTGCACGAGATGGAGCCGGCGTGAGGCAGCTCGTCGCTGCCCCATCCGCCGCCCGTGCCTCTGGCAACCCATCGCCTTACGCACTCTCGTAGAGGCGCGTGAACACGAACTCCCGGTGCCCCAGTGCCTCGGCGCTGGTATTCCGGCCGTTGGCCGTGCGCAGCAGCATTTCCAGCAGCTGATCCCCTGCCTCCGGCATGTTGATCTCGCGGCGCAGCAGGCCCGAGACATCGACGTCGATGTGCTCGCCCATCGTGCGCACCGTGCGCGGATTGGCGCAGATCTTGATCACCGGCAGGATCGGGTTGCCGATCACGTTGCCCTGGCCGGTCGGGAAGAAGTGCGCCACGTAGCCGGATGCCGCGCACAGCGTCACCATCTCTGCCGCCGCCGACGAGGAATCCATGAACCACAGCCCCGGCCCGGTGGGTGTCTCGGCCTTGTCGAGCACGCCGTCGACCCGGCATTCCTTGCCGATCTTCTGGATGTTGCCCAGCGCCTTTTCCTCGATGGTGGTCAACCCGCCCTCGATGTTGCCCTTGGTGGGCTGCGACTCGGACAGGTCGCTGGTCTTGTGGCGATCGATCATCGCGCTGTAGCGGTCGAACATCGCCTGGAATTCCTCGCGCACCTTGTCGTTGGCGCAGCGCGCGGCCACCAGATGCTCGCCGCCGGTGAGCTCGGAGGTCTCGCCGAACACCAGGGTACAGCCCTCGGCGTAGAGCTTGTCGAAGGCATCGCCGACGGTGGGGTTGGCACCGCACCCGGAGGTGGTGTCGGATTCGCCGCACTTGGTGGAAACCCACAGCTCACCGATGTCGCACGGTTCGCGCTGCAGCTCGGTGGCGTACTGCACGAATTCGCGGGCCTTGCGCGAGGCCGCGGCGATGGTGTTGTGGTCGCCGTTCTGCTCGATCCAGAAGCCTTCCACCGGCTTGCCGGTGGCACGGATGCCGTCGACCACCTTGCCGGTCCAGCCGGGCTCGATGCCGATCACGATCACCGCGGCAACATTGGGGTTGGAGCCGGTGCCGATCAGGGTGCGGAAGTGCAGATCCAGGTCGGCGCCGAACTGCAGCCGGCCATAGGGGTGCGGCAGCGCCAGCGTGCCCTTGATGTTGTTGGCCACCGCTTCCGCCGCGGCATTCGAGATGTCGTCCACCGGCAGCACGATCACGTGGTTGCGGATGCCGACCCGGCCGTTGTCCCGACGATAGCCCAGGAAGGTACGTCCCTTGAGTTCCATGCTTACCACCTCTTGGTCTTGACGTTGTGAACGTGAACGTGCTCGCCCTGGCGAATCGGCTTCACCACCCGCCCGATGTCGACGCTGTACTTGATCACCGTCTCGCCCTCGGCGAGATCGCGGATCGCCAGCTTGTGGCCGATCGGGATCGCGTCCTTGACCTCGAACTGCAGGGTCTTGTCCTGATCCATTACCCAGCCGGTCAGCGTCTGACCCGCCTGGACCCCTTCCACCACCACCACGCCGACCGCGTCGTCGGCATCGTGGACCACGAAATCGATGCTCATGCTCCTCTCCTTGTTGTTGCCCGAGCGACGCCTCGGCGTCGCCTCAACTCATGTATATGACATAGTATATAGGACAGTCAAGCAATCTCGACAAGATTATCAATGCGGCCGACGGACGCACACACGCCTGCCACGGCCCTGAAAGGCGCCGCAGTGTGGAACACGAAACAACGGAGGGAACGAAGCGAGAGGGCCGGAACGGACGCCGGCGCCGGTGATCAGCGGGACTCGAGCAGGAAGACCTTGAAGGCCTGCCAGAGGGGACTGCGATAGCGTTCGGGGTGCCAGACCAGCGAGAAGGCCCGGGTCAGGTGCAGGGGCGACGGCAGGGCCACCAGCTCGCCGCGTTCGAGCTCGCCGGCCACGCTCAGCCGGGACAGGCAGCCCAGGCCGAAGCCGGCGCGCACGGCCTGCTTGATCGCCTCGTGCTGATCGAGCTCCATGCGCACACGGATGCGCTCGACGTGGGCATGAATCGCCGCCTCGAAGATCGAGCGCGTCCCCGACCCGGATTCCCGCAGGATCCACTGCGCCGCCTGCAGCGCCTCGGCATCCAGGCTGTCGCGCTGCGCAAACGGGTGCTGGGGGCCGGCAACCACCACCATCTCATCCTGACGCCATACCTCGCTGACCAGCCGAGACTCGGTGCACTGCCCTTCGATCAGCCCCAGGTCGGCATCGAAACGCAGGATGTCGCGCATCACGTCCTCGGTGTTGCGCAGGCGCAGCTGGAGATCCACATCGGGATGCTGCTCGATGAAGCGTCCCGCGAGGGTCGGCAGCAAATAGGTCCCGATCGTCGCGCTGGCCGCGACGTGGAGAGTGCCCTGCAGCGCTCCCTCGGGCTCGCGGGCGGCGACCACCAGGTCATCGAGCCCGTTGAGCACCTTTTCGGCGTGGGGGAGCAGGCGCCGCGCTGCGTCGTTGAGCTCGAGGCGTCGTCCAAGCCGCTCGAAGAGCACCACGCCAAGCTGGCGCTCCAGGTCGGCCAGGGCCTGACTGGTCGCCGAGGGTGACAGACTGAGATGGCGCGCCGCGGCGCTGACGGTGCCGAATCGCACCACGGCGACGAAAACCTGCAATTGTCGAAAGGTGACATGGGGTAGCATACGGTTCTACTTAATAGTCATTTCGTTATTATCCAATAACACATAACGCTATTCCCGATTAGCCTATTGAGCAATACAACGACGACATCGTCAGACACGGGAGAGCGTTACCATGTGGCAAGGTCTATTACTCTGCGCCGGCCTGACCTTCGGCGGGTTCCTGCTGGCTCATGCGCCCGGCATCGCCGACAGCGGGATCAGCCCGCTGGTCTTCTCGCTGCTGCTCGGCCTGGTGATCGGCAACCTGCCCTTCATCGGTCGCCTGCCCCAGGCCCGTCCGGGGCTGCAGTTCGCCACCCGCTGGCTGCTGCGCAGCGGCATCGTGCTGTTCGGCCTGTCGCTGACCCTGCAGCAGGTACTGGGCCTGGGCCCCAAGGTCATCCTGCTCGACACCCTGGTCATCACCACGGTGCTCCTGGTCGGCTACTGGGTGGGCACGCGCCTGCTGGGGCTCGATCGCGAGACCGCCCTGCTGACCAGTGCCGGCAGCGCCATCTGCGGCGCCGCCGCCGTGCTGGCGACCGAGACCACGATTCGCTCGAAGCCGGCGGCCACCTCGATGGCGGTGGCCACCGTGGTGCTGTTCGGCTCGCTGGCGATGCTGGTCTATCCGCTGCTCTACCCGCTCACCGGCATGGATGAGGGGCTGTTCGGCATCTACATCGGCGCCACCGTGCATGAAGTGGCGCAAGTGGTCGCCGCCGGCGACGCGGTCGGCCCGCAGGCACTGGCCAATGCCGTCATCGTCAAGCTGGTGCGGGTCATGCTGCTGGTCCCCTTCCTGCTGGTGGTCGGCCAGTGGTGGATCCGCAGCCGGGCCGCCGACGACACGACCGAGGTGGTCCGCGGCGGACTGGTGATTCCGTGGTTCGCCTTCGGCTTCCTGGCGGTGGTGATCTTCAACAGCTTCATCGCCCTGCCCGCACCGCTTCACGAGGGGCTGGTGGTGATCGGCCAGATCGCCCTGGCCATGGCGATGGCGGCCCTGGGCTTCGAGACACGCCTGGAAAGGCTCAAGGCGCTGGGCATCAAGCCATTCCTGCTGGCGCTGTGCCTGTTCGCCATGCTGATCGGCGGCGGCATGCTGGTCACCCCGCTGCTGATGGGCTGACCCGCCGTCGCCCCGGCGACACAGACGCAAAGAGACGAAGGGGCCCCGACTCGTTGAGTCGGGGCCCCTTCGTCTTCGTCGTGGGTCACGACGCGCGTGTCAGTCGACCAGCGAGGCGCCACGCCCCACGGCATAGTAGAGCAGCCCGGCCTGGCGCGCCGCCTGCGGGTCATAGAGATTGCGCCCGTCGACCACCACGGGGGTCGTCAGGGTCCGCCGCAGCCAGGCAAAGTCGACACTGCGGAAGGCCTTCCACTCGGTGCAGATCACCAGGGCATCGGCACCGGTCACGGCGGCCTCGCGGCCCTCGACCAGCGCCAGATCGTCGCGCTCGCCGTACAGCCGGCGACACTCGGCCATCGCCTCGGGATCGTAGGCCTGCACCCGGGCGCCGGCGGCCCAGAGCGCCTCCATCAGCACCCGGCTGGGCGCCTCGCGCATGTCGTCGGTGTTGGGCTTGAAGGCCAGCCCCCACAGTGCCACCGTCTTGCCGCTCAGATCGCCGTCGAAGGCCTGGGACAGCTTGGCGAACAGTGTCGCCTTCTGACGATGGTTGACCGACTCCACCGCCTCGAGCAGCTCGGCCCGGTACGCCACCTCGCCTGCCGTGCGCGCCAGCGCCTGGACGTCCTTGGGAAAGCAGGAACCGCCGTAGCCGCAGCCCGGGTAGATGAAATGGTAGCCGATACGCGGGTCGGAGCCGATGCCCCGGCGCACCTCCTCCACGTCCGCCCCCAGCCGCTCGGCGAGGTTGGCGATCTCGTTCATGAAGCTGATCTTGGTGGCGAGCATGGCATTGGCCGCGTACTTGGTCAGCTCGGCGCTTTTCACGTCCATGAACATCAGCTTTTCATGGTGGCGATTGTAGGGGGCATAGCACTCGCGCATCAGCGCCTCGACGCGCGGCGAATCGGTACCGACGATGATCCGTGCCCCGTGGGTGAAGTCCTCGATCGCTGCGCCTTCCTTGAGGAATTCGGGATTGGAACAGACATCGAAATCGAGCTCGCTGCCGCGTGTCGCCAGTGCCCCGCGCACCGCCTCACGCACCCGGCCAGCGGTGCCCACCGGTACGGTGGACTTGTCGACGATGACCCGGTACCCGTCCATGTGCTCGCCGATGGTACGCGCCACCGCCAGCACGTACTGCAGGTCGGCGCTGCCGTCCTCGTCGGGCGGCGTGCCCACGGCGATGAACTGCAGGGTGCCGAAGGCCACGGCGGCGGCCGGATCAGTGGTGAAGCGCAGACGCTCCTCGGCGACGTTGTGGCTGACCAGGGCCTCGAGCCCCGGTTCGTAGATGGGAATCTCGCCGGCCTCGAGACGGGCGATCTTGTCGGCATCGACGTCCATGCACAGGACCTCGTGGCCGACATCCGCCAGACAGGCGCCGGTGACCAGACCTACATAGCCCGTGCCGAAGATGGTGATCTGCATGAGGCGTTCCTTGAGTCGGAAATCAACACTGATAGAAGTCGCGATACCAGTCGACGAAGCGGGACACGCCCTCGTCGACGCTCATCTGCGGCCGGTAACCGGTCACCTCGAACAGCGCCTCGGTGTCGGCCCAGGTCTGTACCACGTCGCCGGCCTGCATGGGCTGGAAGTCGCACAGCGCGGTCTTGCCGGTGGCGCGCTCGATGGCACGGATGAAGTCCATCAACGCCACCGGGCTGCCGTTGCCGATGTTGTAGAGCGTGAACGGCGCCCGGGCGGTGTCCGGCGTGGTGGCCTCCTGCGGCCACTCGGGGTGTCCGGTGGGCACCACGTCGAGGATCCGCACCACGCCCTCGACAATATCGTCGATATAGGTGAAGTCCCGCGACAGCTCGCCGTGGTTGTAGACCGGCAACGGCTGCCCCTCGAGGATCGCCCGGGTGAACTTGAACAGCGCCATGTCGGGGCGCCCCCAGGGGCCGTAGACGGTGAAGAAGCGCAGCCCGGTCATGGGAATGCCGTACAGATGGGCATAGGTGTGCCCCATCAGCTCGTTCGACTTCTTGGTCGCGGCATACAGGCTGATGGGGTGATCGACCGGGTCCCGGGTATCGAACGGCACCTTGGGGTTCATGCCGTAGACCGAACTCGACGAGGCATAGACCAGGTGGCCGACCTGCTGATGGCGGCACCCCTCGAGCACGTTGAGATGCCCCACCAGATTGGACTGGACGTAGGCATGCGGATTGTCGAGGGAATAGCGCACCCCGGCCTGGGCGGCCAGGTGCACGACGCGATCGAAGCGCTCGGCGGCGAACAACCGCTGCATGGCCTCGCCGTCGGCCAGGTCGATACGCTCGAAACGCACGTTGTCGAAGGCGTCCAGGTCCGCGAGACGGGCCTGCTTGAGCGTGATGTCGTAATAGTCGTTGAGGTTGTCGATGCCGACGATGGCGTGTCCTTCACGAGCCAGCCGTCTGGCAACCGCATGACCGATGAAGCCGGCCATGCCGGTGATCAGAATGTTCATGAACGCAATGCACCAGGCAATGTCGGGCACACGACCGCGTGTGTCCCGCAGGGCGAAAACGGGTGAATGGAGGCCATGCCGAGCATCAGGTCGCCCGCCGTGCCGAGAGCCGTCCCAGCACGCCCAGAACGATCAGCGCCAGCGCACCCAGCGAGATCGCGGCGAGCGCGTTGTCCAGCGAACTCAGCCGCGGGTCGTTCAGCGCGCCCTGCGCCTGACGCAGGCCGTAGAGAGACAGCTGACCGGCCCCGGCGATCAGCCCCAGCAGCAGCCCCAGCGGCAGGCAGGCCGCCATGCCACGCGGAAAGGGCACTCGCAGGGTCGGCATGGCGGGCAGGCACCAGCCACGCCGGGAGCCAGAGGAGGAGGCGGACTTGCCACCGGCGCGGCCGGTGGAACGGTTACCACTGCCAGTCGAGGAACGCTGGCGACGGGCGCCGGAGGCCTTGGGCGAGCTGCCGGACCGGCGCCGCTTGCGGGCGCCGGCGGGCGGGGTATTGCGAGCCGCGATACGGCGCCTCGCGAGACGCACCAGGGAAACGGCCAGGATACCGCTCAGTGCCAGCAACGAAGTGAAGAAGATCAACGCGGGCATGTTCGGCTCTCGTCCACGGCAAAGCCATACAGGGTAGCGCGATCCCTTGCTGACGTCAGGCGGGTCCGTCCGATGGCCCGCCGCTTTCTCGGACGTACCTCGATTAATACAGGCCGGCGTTCTTCAGTTCGGAAGCGAACTGATGGGCGACCCGGTTCATCTGCGTGGGATCCACGCCCGGCAGCATCTTTCGGAGTTCGGCGAACAGGCTTTCCGCATCGCTGTGACGCCCCGAATAGATCAGCAGGAACAGGTACTGCTCGATCTGCTTGTCCGTATAGATGCTGCCGGACTGGTGCTGACGTGCCTTCCAGGTATTAACGCGCTTGTTCGACATGACCTGCCACAATCTCGTGGATTGCCCGATAACGGGACGATGATTCACTGGTTTTATTCATGATACCGCATTCAATGCGCTTCCGGGGCATGAATGATGACCTCGACCCGGCGGTTGGCCGCTCGTCCTGCGGCGGAACGGTTGCTCTGCAGCGGCCGAGTGTCAGCGTAGCCGACGGCGCGCAGGCGGTCGGGGTCGACACCGGCCTGGACCAGGTAACGCAGAATGGCCGTGGCCCGGGCGCTCGACAGCTCCCAGTTCGAGGGAAACCGCGGCGTGTCGATGGGCACGCTGTCGGTATGGCCCTCGACCGAAATCTCGCCGTCGTAGCGCTGGAGAATCGCCACCAGCTGACTGATCATCTCGCGCCCGCCCCCGGTGAGCGCGGCATCGCCGGATCCGAACAGCAGATGATCCTGGATGCGCAGGTTGATGCCCCCCTTGACCCGCGACACCTCGACCCCATTGATGACGGGCAGCGGACGCGATGCCGCCTCGGCGACACGCAGCGCGGCGTCTCTGGCCGCCGGATCGAGCCGGACAGGCGATGCCACCGACAGCCGTTCGGCGGCGGCGATGGCGGCATCTGACAGCCTGGGCGGCGATGTACCGACAGGCGACAGCATGGGACCGGCAACCAGCCGGGCACTGGCCAGCGCCACCGGCGTCAGGCGTGGCGGCGCCAGCAGGGCCGATACCCGAACCCCGGTCATCCGGTTCGTCTCGAGCGGAAAGCGTGGCGAGGTGACCGCCGGCGCGGCCTGCACGGCCGCCGCCGCCCGCGCCGCCGCTTCGCTCACCTGCACAGCCGGCACGGACACTCCATCGCTCACCACATCGCGGGCCACGGCGGACAGCACACCGAACTTGCCACTGAGCGTCAGCAGCAGCACGAACAGCGTGACCAGCAGGGTCATGATGTCGATGTAGCTGATCATCCATCCCTCGCCGTCGCGCCCCTCGTGGCGCACCGACAGCAGGCGCTCCCGACGACTGCGGTGCCTCGGCACGTCAAGCATTGACGGCGGCACCCCGCTTCTCGCGAGCGGATCTCGGCAGGGTCTCGCGAATCTCGTCCGGCGGCGCGGCCACGAACGACTTGAGGGTTTCCTCGATGAAGGACGGGACGCGACGCCGGGCGATCAGCGATACGCCTTCCATGACCATGTTCATGGCGATCAGCCGCTGCTCGGTACGACGCTCCAGCTTGACGGCGATCGGCTTGCACACCAGGTTGGCCAGCAGGATCCCGTAGAGGGTGGACAGCAGCGCCACCGCCATGCGCGAGCCGATGGTGGCGATATCGCCGACCTGCATCACGTCGAGCATGTCGACCAGTCCCACCAGGGTGCCGATCATGCCGAAGGCCGGCGCATAGGCCGCCATGGTCCGGAAGATCTGCGCCTCGGCCAGCTCGCGCGCCTTGAGACGCGCGATACGCCAGTGCAGCAGATCGATGACCTCCTCCTCGCGGGTATTGTCGATGACCAGCTGCACACCGGTGCGCAGGAACGGGTTGCGAGTCTCCTCCAGCGCGTTCTCCACCGCGCGGATGTCCCCCTTGAACCACAATCGCGCCATGGCGACCAGTTCCTGAATGTCCTCCTCGGCGTAATCATCCTCGCGACGAAAGACCACCAGCACCAGCCGCACGACACGCACGACCTCGCGAAGGGGATAGCTGATGAAGGTGGCGGCCAGGGTACCGGCCAGCACGATGATCAGCCCCGGCAGGTTGACGAAGCTCATGGCTGAATCGGCACTCAGCAGAACCACGCAGGCCAGAAGCAGGACGCTGGCGATAATGCCGATGAAAGTGGAGGCGTTCATGGGGGATCGACTGTCGATGGATTCGGTGAAGCTGCCATCCTAACGTCGCCCCCGTATGGCAAAGCCTTGAAAAGCGACGCCCGGGCGCCACTCTTCAAGGCTTGTTGCTGCCGACGCGAGACGGCGATGAGCCACAATCGCCACGGGGCGAAGCGATGGCCCCAAACATGCGACAGGATCAGCCGGCTTCGTTGTTCAGCATGAGCGACAACATGTTTCGCACGCTGTCCTCGGACTGGTGAAAGTCAGCCATGAGGGTACGCAGACGCTGCTCGAAATCCTCCGACGGACTTTCCCCCTGACGGGAGTCGGGGGCATCCAGTTCGCGCAATGCCCTGGCAAAGGCATCATCAAGTTCACTGAACTTGCGCAACTTCTCGCGCTCGCTGAGCTGGGCGGGCTTTTTCGAACCGTAGTTTTTCATAGGTTGACTGTTGCAGGGCCATCGGAACAGGCCGGTCTTCGATGCTCCTTGTCGCGACATGCCACGACGATAAAGAAACTCACCCGTTACGTGATCCACGGGCGTTCATGCATGACAAGGAGGGAAAGGCATGGTAGCCCAAGTCAGACAGAATGAAAACACGGCACTGTGACATCACCACGCATCACGGCAGCGCCGGCCCTCACCGAAGGCAACGGGCCAACGCCACGAGAATCCGGAGTATCAGTCCTCGGTACGCACCAGCCAGGACTCCACGGTCCTGGTACCATGCTCGTCCTTCCAGGCTTTCAGTGTCTTCTGGTTGCCGCCGCGAGTCTCGACGACTTCACCGGTATGCGGGTTCTTGTAGATCTTCAGCTTGCGCTTGCGGCGACCGCCACTGCTCTTGGGCTGTGCAACCGTCGCAGACGCCTGCGGCTTCGGATCCAGCATGTCGATCACGTCGCGCGGAGACTTGTCGAACTCCGCCATCAGGGCCTCGAGGCGTTCCTTGAACTGCAACTCGCTCTTGAGACGGTCATCGCCTTCCAGCTGCTTCAACTCCTCGGAGATCTGCTTGAGCTGCTGTTCCTTTTTCATGTATTCGCTTAACAGGGACATTATCTTGCACCTCGGGATTTCGGGATAGGGAATGCGCTGCGCATTATCCGTTGTTTTATTCATTATGCCAAGTCCATATACGGAACAACTCTGCAAACACCGGTGCGCGCTAATGCAATTTAAGAAAAGATTAACCAATTAATCGCTACGACCGATTTCAACAGCAAGCGAAAAGACGGCGACCCGTTATTTCGGCTCACCCTCCCCCTGCCCGCCACCGGCTTGGACAAGCCGGCCCTCGCCACCCTATCATGGTAAACCTTTTTATTTTTCAAGGTTAACAGAATGCAGCCGACGCTATCTTCCTCTTCGCTCTGGCACCCGTATGCCCAGATGCAGACCCAGCCTCCGGCCCCGCAGGTGGTCGGTGGCGACGGAGCGCGCTTTCATCTGGCCGGCGGCGAGTCACTCATCGATGCCACCTGCTCCTGGTGGTGCATGATTCATGGCTACGGCCACCCGCGCCTGACCCGCGCGCTCAAGGAACAGGCCGATCAACTGTGCCACGTCATGCTCGGCGGATTGACGCACGAGCCGGCACAGGCGCTGGCGGATGCCCTGGTACGCATCACGCCGCCGGGGCTCGAGCATGTCTTCTTTTCCGACAGCGGCTCGGTGGGCATGGAGGTCGCCATGAAGATGGCCGTGCAATACCAGGTTCAGCGCGGCCGCCCCGGCAGGCACCGCATGCTGTCGCTGATGCGCGCCTACCACGGCGATACCAGCGGCTGCATGGCCGTCTGCGATCCCGAGGAAGGCATGCACTCGCTGTTTGCCGGCTTCCTGCCCACCCATCACTTCGCACCGGCACCAACGGCGCCGTTCGACGCCCCGCCCGAGGCTGTCGCCGGGGATATCGCGGCATTGCGGGGCGTGCTCGAGCAGCATCACCAGGAGATCGCCGCCCTGCTGATGGAACCACTGCTGCAGGCGGCGGGCGGGCTGAACATGACGTCCCCCGAGTACGTCAGGGCGGCACGCGCGCTGTGCGATGAATTCGGCGTGCTGCTGATCTTCGACGAGGTCGCCACCGGCTTCGGCCGCACCGGCAAGCTGTTCGCCGCCGAGCACGCCGGGGTGACGCCCGACATCATGGTCCTCTCCAAGGGGCTGACCGGCGGCTATCTGGGTCACGCCGCCACCCTGGCCACCGGGGAGGTCTTCGCCGCCTTCCTGAGCGACGATCCCGATCACGCCTTCATGCACGGGCCGACCTTCATGGGCAATCCGCTGGCCTGCCGTGTCGCCCTGGAAAGTCTCGCCGTGTTCGAGGAGGAGGACTACCTGGGCAGGATCGCCGCAATCAATGCGCTCCTGCGGGAGGAACTCATGGAGGACGACGCCCTGCACCGGGACCCGCGCGTCGCCGATGTGCGCGTACTGGGCGCCACGGCGGTCATCGAGGTCAGCGATGCCGCCGACCTCGACGGTGTGCAGGCCTTTGCCCGGCAACGCGGCATCTGGCTGCGCCCCTTCGGCCGCTGGCTCTATACCATGCCCGCCTATATCACCCGCGACGACGAACTGCGTGCGATCACCACCACGATGAAGGCTTGGTTTCTGGAGGCACGAGACGCCACGTTGCCATGAGGCCGGCATCTGTCACGGCGTTGTCCGCCAACCGTCACGCACCTGACATCGCCGGCCGCGATCATCGGGCTCGGGATGGCGCAGACCATCTCGCGACGGCAAGGGACACTGCCCGACGCCAGCCAGGGATGCATCGGCGCAGGAGGCGCCCGAGGAGCCATGCGGCAGGGACCGGCCGCGCAGGGAGGCACATCTTCGCGCCACGGTAGCTGCCGTGGCCTCTTTCTACCGCGTCAATGCATGAAACGCCCCGGTGCGAAGGCATCGAGCGCGAGGGCAGGACTCTCGTCATCGATCACCTGCGCGATCAGCTCGGCGCTGCCTGCCGACAGGGTCCAGCCGAAGGTACCATGGCCGGTGTTGAAGTAGAGGTTGTCGCGCCGCAGCTGACCGATGACAGGCGGCCCGTCCGGGGTCATGGGCCGAAACCCGGTCCAGGGTTCGGCCTGCGCCAGATCGGCGGCGCCGGGAAAGCGCGATTCCACGGCCCGGCGCAGCGTCGCCAGCCTCGCGGCGGGGATGCGGCGGTCGAAGTCGGCCAGCTCGACGAAGCCGGTGACGCGCAGCCGTTCGCCGAGCCGCGTGGCCACGACCTTGTAGCGGTCATCGATGACAGTGGAACGCGGGGCGCGTGACGGATCGGCCACATCGACGGTCAGGGAATAGCCCTTCACCGGATAGATCGGCACCTCGATACCCAGCGTCGCGGCCAGCGGGCGGGACAGGCAGCCGGCGCACATCACCACGGCATCGGCCTCGAGGATTTCCGTCGCCCCGCCGGCGCCACCCTTTTCCCCGTCCCCGACCGGCGCCAGCACCAGTGCCTGGATCAGCCCGTCACGGCGCACCAGATCCGTCACCTCCGTCCGGCAACGAAAGGTCACGCCCGCGTCACGACAGCAGTCGGCCAGGGCTCGGGTGAAACGGTGACAGTCGCCGGTGCCGTCATCGGGCAGGCGCAACGCCCCGACCAGCGGCGCCTCGCCGCACAGCCCCGGCTCATGCTCGCGCAACTGCGCCGGCGTCAGCCACTGATGGTCGATATCCAGTTCGCTGAGCAGACCGGCCGTTGCCTTGAGGCCGTCGGCTGCCGCCGTGTCGCTGGCGAGATCGATCAGGCCGCCCTGAGCGCCGTCGAAGGCCAGGTCGTGTCGCACCTCGAGGGCCTGAAAGCACTGGCGGCTGTAGGCGCCGAGGCGCAGCATGGCCCGCTTGTTGCGTTCGTACCGATCGCTCCCCTGGGCGAAGCGCCAGGTCGCGAACAGAAAGCGCAGGGTACGCAGCGAGGGCGGCAGGTGCAGCTTGAAGGGCCCGTCGGCCTGGAGCAGCCAGGGCAGCGCCTTGCGGACCATCGTCGGCGAGGCCCAGGGCGAGACATAGCCGTAGGAACGCTGCCCGGCGTTGGCGCGGCTGGTCTCCAGCCCCACGTCGGCGCAGCGCTCGATGACGGTGACACGATGCCCGCGCGCGACGAGCGCCTGGGCGGTGGTCACGCCGACGACACCCCCGCCAATCACCACCACATGCATGATACCTCCCGTCCATCGCCTCGTGCTTGCCGTCAGGCCGGCGCCGACGGTTCACTGGCAGCCGTCATCGCCAGTTCAGCAGTTGCCCTTCTTCGCCTGGCCGGGCGGGCAGAAATCGCCGCCACGGTCATGATCGTGATGGCCATCGCCGATCTCGACGATCGGTTCCGGGTCGATACGGGCCGGCGTGTAACTGCACCCCGCCAGCGCCAGCCCCACCAGCAGCAGCCCGAGGGCACGGATCATCATGGGTTTCTCCTTCGTTCTCAGGGGTCGTTTCATGCCTGAAGCTTAGCGAAAATCGTCCCTCACCATAAGTCGCGTGACGGCGACAGCACAAAGGACACAGGAAAGGGTTGACAAGGCCATGCCGTGTGGACAATTTTGGTATACAACAATAGTACACAAAACATCTCCGGCATCGGACAGGCACCTGAACCACCCTCGCGTGGGTAACCCTTGATCGGTCAAGGGGGTGTGGCGTCATTGGCCGAGGAGACCGATATGACCGAGACACAGCGCACTCTCTGGATTCGTCATCCACTGGCCTGCAGCGACGACGCCGCTGCCGGTGGCGTGGTTGTCCAGGGGCAGCGAATCATCGAAGCGGTGCCTGCCGGGCACCGGCCCGACGCCCACGTCGACGAGGTCTTCGACGCCTCGGCCCATGTGCTGCTGCCCGGGCTGGTCAATACCCACCACCATTTCTACCAGACCCTGACCCGCGCCTACTCACCGGCACTCGACAAGCCGCTGTTTCCCTGGCTGACCACCCTCTACGACGTCTGGGCGAATCTCGACGAGGCGCAACTGGCACTGGCCAGCGAGCTGGCGATGGTCGAGCTTCTGATGTCCGGTTGCACCACGGTGGCCGACCATCACTATGTCTTCTCGGGCGCGTTGACCCACGCCATCGACATCCAGGTCGAGACCGCCCGGAGGCTGGGCGTGCGCGCCACGCTCACCCGCGGCTCCATGAGCCTGGGCCGGGATGACGGCGGCCTGCCGCCCCAGTCCGTGGTGCAGGACGAAACCACCATCCTCGACGACAGCCAGCGTCTCATCGACCGCTATCACGAGCCCGGGGACGGCGCGATGATCCATCTCGCCCTGGCGCCCTGCTCGCCCTTTTCGGTAAACCGCGAGCTGATGGAAGCCACTGCCCGTCTGGCCGAGACCAACGGCGTGCGCCTGCATACCCACCTCGCCGAGACCGAAGACGAAACCGATTTCTGCCGGCGTCAGTTCGGCATGCGCCCGCTCGACTATCTGGACGCCTGCGGCTGGCTGAGCGATCGCACCTGGCTCGCCCACGGCATCCACTTCGACGACGACGAGATCGCGCGACTGGGCCGCGCCGGCACCGGCATCGCCCACTGCCCGTCCTCGAACATGGTGCTCGGCTCCGGGCTGTGCCGCACGCTGGAGCTGGAGGCAGCCGGCGCCCCGGTGGGCCTGGCCGTGGACGGCTCCGCCTCCAACGACCACTCCAATCTCGCCGAGGAAATGCGTCAGGCCCTGCTGCTGGGCCGGCTGCGCTACTCGCCCGAGACGTTGTCCCATCAGACGGTGATCCGCTGGGCCACCCAGGGCTCGGCCCGCTGCCTGGGGCGCACCGACATCGGCGGGCTGGCGCCGGGCCAGCAGGCCGACCTGGCCCTGTTCCGGCTCGATGAAGCGCGCTTCTCGGGCGCCGAGAATCCGCTGGCCGCGCTGCTGCTGTGCGGTGCGCACCGGGCCGACCGGGTGATGGTCGCCGGCCACTGGCGGGTCGCCGACGGCATGCCCCGCGGCGTCGATCTGGAGGCGCTCATGGCCCGGCACGACGCTGCCGCCAGGCGCCTGCGGCACGCCCTGTAACCCCGATGCCGCGGTGTGGCATCGCTCATCCCCCTCAACAACAACAAGCAAGGCAAGGAGAGACACACCATGACCACCGCTTCCGAGCAATCCATGCAGGAGGCTCCGCCGAGCGTGCGCAGCACCCATGACGTCAACGCCATGCCGCCGCTGGGGCGAGCCATACCGCTGGGCATTCAGCACGTGCTGGCGATGTTCGTCAGCAACGTCACCGTGCCGATCATCATCGCCGGGGCCGCCGACCTGTCCGAGGCCCAGACCACGCTGATGATCCAGGCGGCGATGTTCGTCGCCGGGGTCGCCACCCTCGTCCAGTCGCTGGGGCTCGGCCCCATCGGGGCCCGGCTGCCGATCGTCATGGGCACCAGTTTCGGCTTCGTGCCGGTGCTCATCCCCATCGCCGTGGGCATGGGCGTGCCCACGGCCCTGGGAGCCGCCCTTTGCGGGGGCGTGGCCATGGCACTGGTGGGGCTGTTTCTACCCTATGTGCGCTTCTTGTTTCCGCCGGTGGTCACCGGCACCTTCGTGATCATGATCGGCACCCTACTGATGCCGGTCGGCTTCGCCTATATCGGTGGCGGCTTCGGCGCCGCGGACTTCGGGGCCCTGCACCACTGGCTGCTGGCCGCCCTGGTGCTGGTCGTGACCATCGGCTTTCACCAGTTCGGCCGCGGCATCTGGTCGGAAATGTCGCCACTGCTGGGCCTGGTCACCGGTTTCGTGGCGGCGCTGGCTTTCGGCTACGTGGACTTTTCCGGCCTGCAATCCGCCGCCTGGTTCTCGCTGCCGGTGCCCTTCGCCATCGGCGTGGAGTTCCACCTGTCCGCCATCCTGCCGGTGGTGCTGCTGGCGGTGGTCACCTGCGCCGAATCGATCGGCGATATCGTCGGCACCACGGTCGGCGGTGCCAACCGCGAGCCCACTCACAAGGAACTCTCCGGCGGCGTCATGGCCGACGGCCTGTCGAGCGTCTTCGCGGCGATCTTCAACGCCTACCCGCAGATCAGCTTCAGCCAGAACGTCGGCATCGTCGCCCTGACCGGGGTGATCAGCCGCTTTGTGGTCGCCATCGGCGGGCTCTTCCTGGTCATCGCCGGGCTGCTGCCCAAGCTGGGCGCGATCATCTCGGGCATTCCCAACTCGGTCCTCGGCGGCGCCGTGGTGATCATGTTCGGCATGATCGCCAGTGCCGGCATCAAGATGCTCAGCGGCATCGAGTTCAACAGGCGCAACATGCTGATCATGGCCATGGCCCTGGCCACCGCGCTGGGCCTGCCCGCCCAGGAAGGCCTGTATTCGGGGCTGTCGGACAACCTGGCGGCGATCATCGATTCCGGGCTGATTCCCGGAGCCCTGGTGGCCATCGTGCTCAACCTGGTCCTGCCCCACGGCGAGCGACCGATGCGCCAGAACGTCTGACGATCCCTCCCTCGCCTTCCCCTCTCCCCCTGCGCCCCGGCACGCTCGTGCCGGGGTTTCTGTGTGTAACGCCCGTCTGCGACCAAAGCTCTACTTTACGTTAACGTAAACCCTTTCTATGCTGCCCTGCATGACGGACAGCCCGTGGCCAGCTCGCGCCACGCCGACCCGCGAAGCCACCCGGTTCAGGAGACACATCGCCATGCACGCCCCCTACACTCCGCTCGACTTCGGCCTTCCCGACGAACTGAACATGCTGCGCGATCATGTCAACGCCTTCGCCCGTGACGAGATTGCCCCGCAGGCCGCGCAGATCGACCACGACAACGTCTTCCCCAGTGACCTGTGGCAGAAGTTCGGCGACATGGGCCTGCTCGGCATCACCGTACCGGAGGAAGACGGCGGCAGCGGCATGGGCTATCTCGCCCACTGCATCGCCATGGAGGAGATCTCGCGGGCCAGCGCCTCGGTGGGGCTTTCCTATGGCGCGCACTCCAACCTGTGCGTCAACCAGATCAAGCTCAACGGCAATGCCGCCCAGAAGGCAAAGTACCTGCCCGGGCTGATCAGCGGCGAGCATGTCGGCGCACTGGCGATGTCCGAGCCCGGCGCCGGCTCCGACGTGGTATCGATGAAGCTTCGCGCCGAGAAGCGCGGCGACACCTACGTGCTCAACGGCAACAAGATGTGGATCACCAACGGACCGGACGCCCACGTGCTGGTGGTCTATGCCAAGACCAACCCCGAGGCCGGCTCCAGGGGCATCACGGCGTTCATCATCGAAAAGGACTTTGCCGGTTTCTCCACCGCCCAGAAGCTCGACAAGCTGGGCATGCGCGGCTCCAACACCTGTGAACTGGTGTTCGAGGACTGCGAGGTCCCCGCGGAGAACGTACTCGGCGAGGAGAATCGTGGCGCCAGGGTGCTGATGAGCGGCCTGGACTACGAGCGCACCGTGCTCGCCGCCGGGCCCATCGGCATCATGCAGGCGGCCATGGACGTGGTGGTGCCCTACCTTCACGAGCGCAAGCAGTTCGGCCAGTCGATCGGCGAGTTCCAGCTGGTCCAGGGCAAGGTGGCCGACATGCTCACCACGCTGAATGCCTGCCGCGCCTATCTCTACGCCGTGGCCGGCGCCTGCGACCGTGGTCGCAGCTCGCGCAAGGACGCCGCCGGCGTGATCCTCTACTGCGCCGAGAAGGCCACCCAGGTCGCACTGGATGCCATCCAGCTGCTCGGTGGCAACGGTTACATCAACGAATACCCCACCGGGCGCCTGCTGCGCGATGCCAAGCTCTACGAGATCGGTGCCGGCACCAGCGAGATTCGCCGCATGCTGATCGGTCGTGAACTCTTCAACGAGTCAGCATAAGGGCGACGAGACATGGCTATCCTGACGACCCAGATCAACCCGCGCACCGAGGCTTTCCAGGCCAACGACGCGGCAATGCGCGCCGAGGTCGGCAAGCTGCACGAGCTGACCGCATCGATCGTCCGGGGCGGCGGCGACAAGGCCCGCGAGCGCCACGAGTCGCGCGGCAAGCTGTTCGTGCGCGACCGCATCGACCACCTGCTCGACGAGGGCGCGCCGTTTCTCGAGATCGGCGCGCTGGCCGCCCATGAGGTCTACGGCACCGAAGTGCCCGCCGCCGGCGTGGTGGCCGGCATCGGCCGGGTGTCGGGGGTCGAGTGCGTGATCGTCGCCAACGACGCCACGGTCAAGGGCGGCACCTATTTCCCGCTGACCGTGAAGAAGCACCTGCGCGCCCAGGAGATCGCCCGCAAGCACCGCCTGCCGTGCCTCTACCTGGTCGACTCCGGCGGCGCCCACCTGCCTCATCAGGACGAGGTGTTCCCCGACCGCGACCACTTCGGGCGCATCTTCTACAACCAGGCCACGCTCTCCGCCGAAGGCATCCCGCAGATCGCCGTGGTGATGGGCTCGTGCACCGCCGGCGGCGCCTACGTGCCGGCAATGGCCGACGAGTCGATCATCGTGCGCAACCAGGGCACGATCTTCCTCGGCGGTCCGCCGCTGGTGAAGGCCGCCACCGGCGAGACGATCAGCGCCGAGGACCTGGGCGGCGCCGACGTCCACGCCAAGGTCAGCGGCGTGGCCGACCATTACGCCGACAACGACGCCCACGCCCTGCGGCTCGCCCGCCGCGCGGTATCGCGGCTGAACTGGCAGAAGCGCGGCGCGCTGGCGATGCGCGAATCGCGCCCGCCGCGGCTCGACCCGGACGAGCTCTACGGCATCGTCGGCACCGACCTCAAGAAGCCCTATGACGTGCGTGAAGTCATCGCGCGGCTGGTCGACGACTCCGACTTCGACGAGTTCAAGCGCTACTACGGCGACACCCTGGTCACCGGCTTCGCCCACTGGTGCGGCCATCCGGTGGGCATCATCGCCAACAACGGCGTGCTGTTCTCGGAATCCGCCGTCAAGGGCGCGCACTTCATCGAACTCTGCGCCCAGCGCAAGATTCCGCTGATCTTCCTGCAGAACATCACCGGCTTCATGGTCGGCTCCAAGTATGAGCAGGAAGGCATCGCCAAGCACGGCGCCAAGCTGGTCACCGCCGTGGCCTGCGCCAAGGTGCCCAAGTTCACGGTGCTGATCGGCGGCAGCTTCGGCGCCGGCAACTACGGCATGTGCGGACGCGCCTACGACCCCAACCTGCTGTTCATGTGGCCCAACGCGCGTATCTCGGTGATGGGCGGCGAGCAGGCGGCCAACGTGCTGGCCCAGGTCAAGCGCGATCAGTTCGATCGCAGCGGCGAGACCTGGAGCGAGGACGACGAGAGCACCTTCAAGGCGCCGATCCGCGACCAGTACGAACGCCAGGGCCACCCGTTCTATGCCAGTGCGCGGCTGTGGGACGACGGCGTGATCGATCCGCTGCAGACCCGCGACGTGATCGGCCTGGCGCTGGCGGCGGCGATGAATGCCGAAGTCGAAGAGACACGCTTCGGCGTGTTCCGCATGTGAGGACGCCATGACAGACGCAATCCGCTATTCCCGTCTCGACATCGATATCCGCGGCGTCGCCTGGCTGAGGCTCGCCAGGCCCGACGTCCACAACGCCTTCGACGATGCCCTGATCGGCGAGCTCAACGCTCATCTCGACCGCCTGCATGACGCCGCCGAGCATGGCGAGGTGCGGGTGATGGTACTCGGTTCCGAGGGCAAGCACTTCTCCGCCGGCGCCGATCTGAACTGGATGAAGCGCATGGTCGACTACAGTGTCGACGACAACCTGGCCGATTCCCGGGAGCTGGCGCGCCTGATGCAACGCATCGACAGCCTGCCCTGCCCCACGCTGTGCCGCGTGCAGGGTGCCGCCTATGGCGGCGCGGTGGGACTGGCGGCCTGCTGCGACATCGTCGTCGCCTCGGAGGCCGCACGCTTCTGTCTCTCCGAGGTCAGGATCGGCCTCTCGCCGGCGGTGATCAGTCCCTATGTGCAGCGCGCCATCGGCAGCCGCCAGATGCGCCGCTTCGCGCTGACCGCCGAGGTCATGGACGCCACCACCGCGCATACGCTGGGCCTGGTCCACGAGGTCGCCGGCAGCCACGAACTCGACGAGCGTGTCGAGCACTGCGTCGCCCGCCTCCTCGAGGCTTCGCCCCGGGCACAGCGCGCCACCAAGGCCCTGCTCGCCGAGGTGGCCCGCGCGCCCGACAGCGACGCCACCCGCGAGACCACCTGTCGGGTGATCAGCGAACTGCGCGTCGGCGATGAAGGGCAGGAGGGTCTGGCCGCCTTCTTCGACAAACGCACCCCCGCCTGGCGACCGGCCGGCGACGACGACAAGGAATCCCGCTCATGAGTCTCGCCAATGCACCCCGCCCGCTGGGCTCGGTCCTCATCGCCAATCGCGGCGAGATCGCCTGCCGGGTGATCCGCACCGCCCGCCGCCTGGGGCTGAGAAGCATCGCCGTCTATTCCGATGCCGACGCCAACGCCCGCCATGTCCGCGAGGCCGATGAAGCGGTACGGCTGGGCCCCGCGCCGGCCCGTGAGAGTTACCTCGACATCGACGCCGTGATCGACGCCGCCCGGCGCACCGGCGCCGACGCCATCCACCCGGGCTACGGCTTCCTCTCCGAGAACGCCGAGTTCGTCGCCGCCTGCGAACACGCCGGCATCGCCTTCGTCGGCCCCCCGGCCTCGGCGATCGCCGCCATGGGCGACAAGTCCGCCGCCAAGGCGCGCATGGAGACCGCCGGCGTGCCGCTGGTGCCCGGCTATCACGGCGACGACCAGGACGACGACCACCTCAGGGCCGAGGCCGAACGCATCGGCTACCCGGTGCTGCTCAAGGCCAGCGCCGGCGGCGGCGGCAAGGGCATGCGCGTGGTCGAGTCCAGCGACGCCTTCCAGACCGCGCTGGACGGCTGCCGCCGCGAGTCGAAGGCCGCGTTCGGCGACGACCGCATGCTGATCGAGAAATACCTGACCCAGCCGCGCCACGTCGAGGTTCAGGTGTTCTGCGACAGCCAGGGCGACGGCGTCTACCTGTTCGAGCGCGACTGCTCGGTACAGCGCCGCCACCAGAAGGTACTGGAGGAAGCCCCCGCCCCGGGCATGACCGAGGCACTGCGCCGCGAGATGGGCGAGGCCGCCGTGCGCGCCGCCCGCGAGATCGGCTACGTCGGCGCCGGCACCGTCGAGTTCCTGCTGGATGCCGACGGCCGTTTCTACTTCATGGAGATGAACACCCGCCTGCAGGTCGAGCACCCGGTCACCGAGATGATCACCGGCGAGGACCTGGTCGAATGGCAGCTCGCCGTCGCCGCCGGCCTGCCGCTGCCCAGGGCGCAGGATGAACTCGCCATCAGCGGCCATGCGTTCGAGGCCCGCCTCTACGCCGAGGACCCGGCGCAGGACTTCCTGCCGGCGACCGGCACGCTGGAACGCTTCGGCCTCGACCTGACCGGCGCCGCGCTGGATGCCGACCGGGTGCGGCTGGACAGTGGCGTCGATGCCGGTGATGCGGTCTCGATGCACTACGACCCGATGCTCGCCAAGCTGATCGTCCACGGCGACGACCGCGATCAGGCGCTGGCGACTCTCAACCGCGCCCTGGCGGCGCTCGACGTGGTCGGCGTGACCACCAACCGCGCCTTCCTGCAGCGCCTGGCCGGCCACCCCGCCTTCCAGCGCGCCGAGCTCGACACCCGCTTCATCGAGCATCACCACGACGATCTCTTTGCAGTTCGCTCGCCCGACGCCGCCACCTACGCACAGGTCGCGTTGCAGGCGCTCGATCACCTGCAGGGTAAAGCCAGCGACGCTCCCTGGGCGCGTCGCGATGGCTGGCGGCTCAACGCGCCCCGGCAGGTGCGCATCGCCCTGACCGACCCGGCCCACGCCGCGGACGCCGGCGACAGCGCCGCCGTCGTCACCGTGCGCGCCGAACGACCGAACGCCGACGGCGACTGGCACCTGAACGTCAACGGCGAGCATTTTCAGGGCCAATTGCAGCGGCTCGAAGGCGACGCCGTGGCGATCACCCTCGACGGCCACCGTCGCCGCTACCTGGCGCGCCACGAGCGCGCCGCCGACGGCGACCGTCTGATCCTCGGCGATGCCCACGGCGAAGTGCGCCTCGCCTGGCGGCGGCTCGATGCCGTCGACCACGGCCACCACGAGGCCGACGCCACCCTCGCCGCGCCCATGCACGGCACCGTGGTGGCGCTGCTGGTCGAGCCGGGCCAGCGCGTCGACAAGGGCACCCCGCTGATGGTGATGGAAGCGATGAAGATGGAGCACACCCTGAGCGCCCCCGCCGACGGCCACGTCGAGAGTTTCCACTTCCAGGGCGGCGATACTGTCGGTCAGGGCGATGTGCTGCTGAATTTCACCGCCGAAGAGTAGCCCGAGGAATCCCCGGGTTCGCAGGAGCAAATTGTGGGAGCGACTTCAGTCGCGATGAACCGGCCTTTGGGCCCTTGCCGTCGGGGGTGAATGCCCTCCCACGATAAGCCTGGGGTGCCGGGCCGAACTGCGGGAGCGACTTCAGTCGCGTTGCAACGCGTTGCGTGGAGTCATCACCCGCATCTTGCCACCAGGAGGTCCCAATGCCCTTTCCCCAATCCGTCAGGCTGGTCGAGGTCGGACCCCGCGACGGCCTGCAGAACGAACCCGAACCGATCAGCACCGCCACCAAGCTGGAACTGATCGACCGGCTGGGCGTGGCGGGCCTGCGGCACATCGAAGCAGCGAGCTTCGTTTCGCCCAAATGGGTGCCGCAGATGGCCGATCATCGCGAGGTGATGACCGGCCTAGCCCGTCGCCCGGGGGTGGTGTACTCCGCCCTCACCCCCAACCTCAAGGGGCTGGAAGCCGCACTGGAAGGCGGCGTCGAAGAGGTCGCCGTGTTCGCCGCCGCCAGCGAGAGCTTTTCGCAGAAGAACATCAACTGCTCGATTGCCGAATCGCTGGCACGTTTCGAGCCGGTGCTGGAACGCGCCAGACAGGCCGATGTGCGCGTGCGCGGCTACGTCTCCTGCGTGCTCGGCTGCCCCTATGAAGGCGAGATCGCGCCAAGCAAGGTGGCGGAAGTCTCGAAGGCGCTGCATGAGATGGGCTGCTACGAGGTCTCGCTCGGCGACACCATCGGCACCGGCACCCCGCTCAAGGCCAGACGCATGCTGGAGTCCGTAGCCCGCGACATGCCGATGGACAGGCTCGCCGCTCACTTCCATGACACCTACGGCCAGGCACTCGCCAACCTCTACGCCGTGCTCGAGGAAGGCATCGCCGTCATCGACAGCTCCGTCGCCGGCCTCGGCGGCTGCCCCTACGCCAGGGGCGCCTCCGGCAACGTCGCGAGCGAGGACGTGGTCTACCTGCTCCACGGGCTCGGCATCGAAACCGGCATCGACCTGGAGACCCTGGCCGACACCGGCACCTGGATCACCCGGACCATCGGGCGACCCAATCGATCGAAGGTGGGTGTGGCGCTGGCCGCCAGGGGATGATGCGGCCATGTCACCGATACCGGCCCCGGTCAGCCGGAGGAGGGCCTCGGGGCCTACCACTGGATAGTCGGCTCAGGTCAGCCGGTCAGCGGCTCTCTTCATTTTCGGCCAGCATGCCGGCCTCTTCCAGCAACCAGTCTCGGAACTGACAGGCGATGGGGCGCTCCAGGCTCTCGCCCGCGCTCACCACGTAGTAGGCCTGGTCACAGTTCAGCGGGCGATCGGCCAGCACGACCAGCTTTCCGGCGGACAGCTCCGCCTGGTGGAGGTCCCGGCTGCCGAGCAGGACGCCCTGGCCGGCGATGGCCGCCTCCAGCGCCAGCAACCCGTTGCCGAACCGCAGTTCGCGTAAGGCGCCAGTATCGTCCCCCTGCTGCTGGAACCATTCCTTCCAGCCATAGGGCTCCTTCAAGCGGGACAGGGTGCCGTCACACAGCAACGGCAACCCCTTCAGTGACTCGATACCCGCCCTGGTGGAGGCCAGTTCCGGCGCGCAGATCGGTACCAGGTCCAGGCTCAGCAACCGCCGGGGCGCCAGGCCGGGATAGTTGCCATAGCCAAGACGCACGGAGACATCGATGCCGGCACGCTTGAGATCGGCTACGCCCAGGACGCTTCCTCGGTCCCGGTCCACCGTATGCAGGCTTGCCTGCAGTCTCACTTCGGCGTCGGGGCAACGGGCATAGAACCGGTGCAGGCGCGGCACAATCCACTTGGTGGCGAACAGCGGTTCGGCGCACACGGTGACGATCAGACGTTCCTCGCCGTAGGAGCGGATCTTCTCGACTGCACGCCCCAGGGTCTGGAATCCCTCATGCAACTCCGGCAAGGCACCACGCGCGGCCGGCGTCAGGCTGACCCGCCGATGGTGGCGGACAAATAGATCAACACCGAGATACTCCTCGAGCGCCTTGATTTGATGGCTGATCGCCGCCGGCGTGACATTGAGCTCCTTGGCCGCCGCGGCGAAGCTCCTGGTTCGCGCGGCGACCTCGAAGTAGGAGAGCGCAATCAGGGGAGGAAGTCGTGACATGACCAGTGCTCACTTGAGTGACGGGGGCCACCGGCCCGATCGAGCGACCCGGTGAAGGGCCACTATAATTGTTGCCGGGCTACACACCATACCGTCCACTTCAAGGCCCTCACCTCCTGTCGCGACTTCTCAGGCCGGCAGACGGCTCTCGAGTTGCCGACGCAACTGGAACTTCTGGATCTTGCCGGTCGAGGTGGTCGGGAGCCGGGTGAATATCACCTTCTTGGGGACCTTGAAGCGACTGATGTTCTCTCTGCAGAAATGAATCAACGCCGCCTCGTTCAACTCGCTGCCGGGGCGCAGCTGGACGAAGGCGGCGGGCACCTCGCCCCATTTCTCGTCCGCCATCGCCACCACCGCTGCCAGTTCGACGTCATCGTGCCGCTGGATGACTTCCTCGACTTCCAGGGAGGAGATGTTCTCCCCACCCGAGATGATCACGTCCTTGAGCCGATCGCGGATCTTGACGTAACCATCCGCTTCCACCACGGCAAGATCACCGGAGTGAAACCAGCCACCGGCAAAGGCTTCCCGGGTCGCGGCCTCGTTCCGCAGGTATCCCTTCATGACGATGTTGCCACGAAACATGATCTCGCCCACCGTCTCGCCATCGGCGGGGACGGGTTCCAGCGTGACAGGGTCCAGCACCGCCATGCTTTCCTGCAAGGGGTAGGCCACTCCCTGACGTCCGTTGAGCCGGACCCGCTCCTCCAGGGGGTATTGATCCCAGCTATCCTGTTTGGCGCACACAGATGCCGGGCCGTAAGTCTCGGTCAGTCCATAGACATGGGTGAGCTCGATGCCGATGGTCTCCATCCGCTCCAGCACCGACGCCGGGGGCGCCGCCCCGGCGATCAGGCCGGACACGGGGTGGTCGATCGGTCGCTGCGCCGCCACGGCGGCATCGGCGATCATCGAGTGGACGACGGGCGCACCACAGTAGTGAGTGACCCCATGCCGCCGGATCAAGTCCAGGATTACCTCCGGATCGACTCGACGCAGACAGACGCTGGTTCCGCCGAGCGCCGCCAGTGTCCACGGGAAACACCAGCCGTTGCAGTGAAACATCGGTAGCGTCCAGAGATAGACCACCTCGGCGGGCAGCGTCCAGGACAGCACGTTGCTGACCGCATTCAGGTAAGCGCCTCGATGGTGGGTGACCACCCCTTTCGGATTGCCGGTGGTGCCGGAGGTGTACCCAAGCGCAATCGCATCCCACTCATCGACCGGCAGCTGCCAGTCGTCCTGCTCCGGCTGCTCGGCCAAAAGCGCCTCGTACTCCAGGTCGCCCACGAAACGCTCCGCGCCCTGGCTTGGATCGGAGACGTTGATCACTCGGGGCGCCGGACTTTTCAGCCGGTCCAGGGCCTTGTCGACCACGTCCGCATACTCGGGATCGACCAACAACAACCGTGAGCGGCTGTGATCCAGGATGAAGGCTACCGCTTCCGCATCCAGGCGAATGTTGATTGCATTCAATACCGCCCCCGCCATCGGCACCCCGAAGTGTGTCTCGTACATGGCCGGGACATTCGGCAGCATGACCGCGACCGTATCGCCGCGGCCAATGCCGAAGCGTCTCAACAGGGAGGCCAGTCGGCAGCAGCGGCCATAGGTCTGCCGCCAGGTGTACCGTGTGTCGTTGTAGATCAGCGCCGTCCTGTCCGGATAAACGGCGGCAGCCCGCTTGATGAAGCTCAAGGGAGACAGCGCCACATGATTCGCCGCCGTTTTCTCGAGAGCCTCATTGAAATGGCAAATATCGTTCATGGATCAACCCCTGTTATTTTAGGGAAGGGTTCATAACCCGGGCTTTCAACCGCCATAACCACGGTACGGGCCAATAGCCTTTCAGCCGTCACCACACATGTCGACGGCAAGGCCGTTTCAGGATTTACTTCGATTTTCAAATGCATGACGTGCTGCTCGCCAGTGGCCAAAAAGAATCAACGATTGCAGGCACGTTTCAGGTATTGGCTACTGGCCAGGCTGCTCCCAGATGGGTCGACGCTTGCCGAGAAAGGCATGGATCCCCTCGGCGGCGTCGGGGCTCATCATGTTTTCCGCCATCACATCGCCGGCATAATCGTAGGCATCGGCCAGTGCCATCTGACGCTGGGAATGGAACATGGACTTTCCGAAACGAACCGCCGCCGGACTCTTGCCGAGTATTTGATCGACCTTGTCAGCCACGGCAGCATCCAGGTTGTCGTCATCGGTAACAGCGCTCAACAGGCCCCAGTCAAAAGCCGTGTCCGCATCGATGAAATTGCCCGACACCAGCATGTCGAACGCCCGTTTGGGAGAGATGCTGCGTGACAGCGCGACGGCCGGAGTCGAGCAGAACAGTCCTACATTGATGCCCGATACCGCGAAGCTGGCAGAACGGCCCGCGATGGCCAGGTCACAGCTGGCCACCAACTGGCACCCCGCCGCCGTGGCCATGCCCTGGACCCTGGCGATGACCGGGACCGGCAGGGCCACGATACTCTGCATCACCCGGCTGCAGCTGCGAAACAATTCCTGGTAATAGGCCTTGTCGGGATTGGCACGCATCTCCCGCAGGTCGTGTCCGGCACAAAAACCACGACCCTTGCCGGCGATAACCACACAGCGGACAGCAGGATCGCCCGCTAGCGTATCCAGCTCCCGCTGCAACGCGATCAGCATCGCTTGGGAAAGGGTGTTGAACTTGTCCGGACGATTCAGCGTGAGATAGACGGCTCCATCGCTCTCTTCCCTGAGAAGAATATCGTCCATGGTGTGACTGAGACTCATACATGCCTCGCGACAAAAGTAGATTTTTAAAGGTGATTTATCGTCACCTCGGCGGTGATCGAGTTTCGGATAAAACAGTTCCGGTGAGCCCCGGCATGCATCCGGGATATTGCCTTCTGGTCCGGCATGGTATCACCACTGAAAGTGATGCGCGGTGACAGCTCGATACGCGTCACTTCCCGCCCCTTTTTATCATTGCTCTCCAGATAGCCTACCGGATCATCTTCATAGACTTCGACCTGATAACCCTGAAACTCGGCGATAGCCAGAAAAAACAGCATATGGCAGCTGGACACCGCACTGATCAGCATTTGCTCCGGGTCGGCACAGCCTGGATCGCCCTTGAATTCGGTCGACGCGGAAACATCGATCTGCTGGCCACCGTTCAATGTAACCCGGTGATTACGCGAATAGGTACTTGCATCGCTTTCGTGGGGAGCACGCTGCCAACGGATGACGGACTGATGGACTGACATAGAAATACCTCCTGAGCATGCCCGCAGGCTATGCCATCCGAGGGTAGCCGTAAAACGACGATTGCTAACCCGTAAGATTAGCTTATCTAATGCAAAGCTCACCGGAAAGATCGCCGCCGGCCACGCGGCGTTATCATGGCGGGAGATAACGAGGACCAGGCAATGGAGCGAAAATAGATGAATGACAAAAAGTAAGCCAAATACTTAGAAAGGGTCACTTTACCCCCTTGCATGGGTCCGGCTAGCCTGCATGCGTCATGAGATCACGCGGGACAGGGCGATTGAGCATGAAGACCATTGAGGTTGAATACGCGATCATCGGTGCCGGCACCAGTGGACTGGGTGCCTATTCAAGGATCAGTCGCCAGACCGACAGCCTGGTGATGATCCAGGACGGCCCCTACGGTACCACCTGTGCGCGGGTTGGCTGCATGCCCAGCAAACTGTTGATCACTGCCGCCGACCATGCCCACCATTTGCACACTGGCGATTTCTTCGGGGTGCCCTCCTCGGGCCGCGTGGAAGGACGCAAGGTACTGGAGCGGTTGCGGCGAGAGCGCGATCATCGGTTCGTCGCCCGCAACCTCCGCTACATCGACAAGATTCCGAACCATCACAAGCTCGAGGGGCGCGCCCGGTTTATCGGGCCGGGGCGCCTGATGGTGGGTGAGTCGGTCGAGGTCAGGGCGGAAAAGTTCATCCTCGCCTGCGGCTCGCGTCCCGCGATCAGCGAGGTCTTCAATCCCGTGATGTCCCGCGTCCTCACCAGCGACACGATATTCGAGCTGGAAGACCTGCCCCGTTCGATTGCCGTGATCGGCATGGGCGTCATCGCCCTGGAACTGGGCCAGGCGCTCCATCGACTGGGCGTCGACACGACCCTTTACGGGCGCTCCGGCAGGATCAACGCCCTCACCCACCCGATCATGCAGCGCCAGGCGCTCGAGGTGCTTTCCGCCGAACTGGACATCCAGCCATGTGGCCAGGTACTGAGCACCTGGGAAGACGCGGAAGGCGCCTGGATCGAGTATGAGCAGCCGGACGGCCAACGCATCACCAAGGTATTCGACAGGATCCTGGTCGCCATGGGGCGGGTGTCCAACCTGGACCGGCTGGGGCTGGAGCAAGCGGGTGTGGAGATCACGGACCGGGGCACGGTGAGTTTCGATCCGCACACGATGCGCTGCGGCAACCTGCCCCTCTTCATTGCCGGGGATGCCACCGATCACCTGCCAGTCTGGCACGAAGCCTATGACGAGGGACGAATCGCCGCCGACAATGCACTGAACTCCCCGGCCCCCGCCCCGGCAGGACGTCGACCGCCATTGATGGTCTTCTTCACCGATCCCCAGATCGCCATCATCGGCCAGAGCTTCCAGCAGCTTCAAGGCCGGGAGATCGTCATCGGTGAACTGCCGTTCACCAGCGCCCGCCATGTGGTCTGGAACAAGGTGCAAGGGCGTATTCAGGTCTACCTGGACGCACGAACCGACGTCATCCTGGGTGCCGAGTTGCTGGGATACCAGGCCGAGCACCTGGCACATCTGCTGGCCCTGGCCATCACGCATGGCATGACGGCGGAACAGGTACTGGCGATGCCCATCTACCACCCCAGTGCCGAAGAATTGCTGCGGGATGTGTTGATCGATGCCCGGAAAAAGCGCAAGCGACACGAAGCGGAGACAGTGAGCCTGACTACACCAGCTTAACGCTAGACCTCCATGAAAAAGTAACGGCACGCCCTCTGGCAGCATGCTTGAAAGGATCCGCACCACCTACGGGCCAGGAGTGCAAAGCTCTCATCGACCATCAGGTCAGCCAGACATACCTAGAATATAGGGAGAGGACAACTTCATCGCGATGCTCTGTCTAATCAGCAGTCCCGGCAATCGCGCCCTCAGTCAAGAATATTCAGGTGATGTATCGAAGCCTGATGACAGCGGCAGGCATTAGGCCATGTCAGATAAGAACCTGCGACGGCTGCAAAGCATCAACAACCGTCTCGAAAAAACCCGAGTGCCAGTAACGTTCAAACATCGATGCCACAGACAAAACCAGCCCCCGGATTCTCGGTACGCGATGACCGAGACCGGGACCATCTGCGAGAACCCCAGACCCCACCCGGTACTCACTGTGCTGAGGCAGTAGGGCTTATTTTCCAGCGCTTATTAAAAGCCGTGCTCAATGTTTAATGAGGGTTAAATTGAATAGCATGAATGATGGCATCGAGAACCCTGACTTTATCCTTCAACTGAGAAAATATTCTTCTCGGGCACGTCGTGACCGACGCCTCCAGGGTGGCAATGTCCGTACGATCACTCTCACAATCCAGTCAGAAAGCAAGGATAGCGTCACCATTGATGCAGTGATCGAAGATGGCATTATCCAGGAGGTGGGGTATCGAGTTCGCGCCTGTTCACTGGCACAAGCGACAACGGCACTCGTTGCTGAACGTGCAGCTGGCTTAAACATGGACCTGAATCCGTGATGCCGGCGTCGACACTTTCCCTATCGCCGTCAGCGAGCATTTTTTGACCTCCGATTCCGTCT